>JALWTH010000405.1 GCA_027082975.1 Paracoccaceae bacterium
GCCCAACGCGGTATGAGCGTCCCGGCCGGGGCGCTCATACCGCGTTGGGCAGGGCCTTGCCGGCGAAGAACGCCCTCAGGTTCTCCACCGCCATCATCCCCATGCTTTCGCGCACCTCCAGCGCGTTGGTGCCCAGATGCGGCAGCAGGGTGACGTTCTCCATCCGCCGCAGCGCCTCGGGCACATCCGGCTCGTGCTCGTACACGTCCAGCCCCGCCCCGGCGATCTCGCCCGCCTCCAGCGCGTCGATCAGCGCCGCTTCGTCCACGATCTCGCCCCGGGCGATATTGACGAAGATCGCGTGTTCGCGCATCGCCGCAAAGCAGGACGTGCCCACCATGTGCCGCGTCCCGGCGCCGCCGGCAAGCGCCACCACCACCACGTCGGAAGCCGCCGCCACCGCCTCGATCGTGTCGAGCCGGCGCGCGGGCATGGCCGTTTCGCGCGCCGAGCGGTTGTAATAGACCACCTCCATCTCGAAGCCGTAATGGGCCCTCAGCGCGATCGCCTGCCCGATTCGCCCCATGCCGATCACCCCCAGCGTCTTGCCGGTCAGGTGCAGGCCCAGAAGCTGGGTCGGGTGCCAGCCCTGCCAGCGCCCCGAGCGCACCAGGCGTTCGCCCTCGCCGGCCCGGCGCGCCGTCATCAGCATCAGCGTCAGCGCCAGATCGGCGGTGGCATCGGTGACCGCCCCCGGCGTGTTGCTCACCGCGATATCCAGCGCCGTGGCCGCCAGCACGTCGATATGGTCGTAGCCGACCCCGAAATTGGCGAGCAGCCCGCAGCGCAGCGGGTCGGCCGCGCCCAGCACATCGGCGCTGAAAGCGTCGCCCAGCGTGGGCACGATGGCGTCGTATTCCTGAAGGGCGGCGACCATCTCGCCGCGCGTCATCGGCGTGGTCTCGCCGCGTACCACCACTTCGCCCAGTTCCTCGGCCGCCGCGATCACCGCTTCGGGCAGCGGGCGGGAGATCAGCACCCGCCGGCTCATTGCAGCCGCTCCCCATCGGGCACCTCATGGCCCGCATCCGGGCCGATCAGCACGATGCCGCCCTCTCCATCCGCAAGCCCCAGCACCAGGATCTCGGACATGAACTTGCCGATCTGGCGCGGCGGAAAATTCACCACCGCCAGCACCGCACGCCCCACCAGACCTTCGGGGCTGTAATGGGTGGTGATCTGGGCCGAGCTCTTCTTCACCCCCAGCTCGGGGCCGAAATCGACCCAGAGCTTGATCGCGGGCTTGCGCGCCTCGGGGTAGGGCTCGGCGCGCACCACCGTGCCCTTGCGGATATCGACCTTGAGAAAATCGTCAAAACTGATCTCGCTCATTTGCCCAACTCCCGCGAACGCGCCGCCGCCGCCTTCACCGCCCGGCGCAGCAGGGCCGGAAAGCCGCTATCAGGGTCCATCAGCACTTCCAGCGCCGCTTCCGTGGTGCCGCCGGGGCTGGTCACGTTCACCCGCAGCCGGGCCGGGCTCTCCTCGGTCGCTTCGGCCAGCGCCCCGGCGCCCGCCACCGTGGCGCGCGCGAGCTTCAGCGCCAGATCGGCGCCGAGCCCCTCGGCCTCGCCCGCCGCCGCCAGCGCCTCGATCAAGTGAAACACATAGGCCGGCCCCGAGCCCGAAACGGCCGTGACCGCATCCATCTGCCCCTCGTCTTCCAGCCGCACCACCTGGCCCACCGCGCCCAGAAGCGCCTCGGCCAGCGCCAGATCCGCCGCCCCGGCGCGCCCGTTGCCGATGATGGCGGTGATCCCGCGCCCCACCGCGGCGGGGGTGTTGGGCATGGCGCGGATGACCGGCGTATCCTCCCCCAGCACCGCTTCATAGGCCGCAATCGGCGTACCGGCCGCAACCGAGACCACCAGCGTTTCGCCCCCGCCCAGCGCCGCAAGCCGCGGCAGCGCCTCGCCCATCGCCTGCGGCTTTACCGCCACCAGCGCCACCGCCGGGGCTTCGGGCAGGGCCTCGTTCAGATGCACGCCGCGCGCGCGCAGCCAGTCCGAAGGCCGGGGCTCCAGCACCCACACGCTTTCAGCCGCAAGCCCCCCCTCCAGCCAGCCCGCCAGCATCGCCGAGCCCATCCTGCCGCAGCCCAGCAGTACCAGCCCCCTGTCGTTCAGTCGCGCCAGATCGCCCATATTTCCTCCCGAAAAGCCCGCTGAAGTCTAGGCCCGCCCCGCGCCAACCACAAGCCGAACCATGCCCCCCAGCCCGGCACCGGCAGGCCGGGGCGAAAAAATCCTGCGCGCATTAAGAATGGAAAAACCTTTGTCCCCTATAGCTGAGCCAAATTCCGTTTGGCCAGACAAAGGCAGCACGCATGAAACTCAGCACTCTCAGGGCAAAGATATTCGCCATCCTCGCATGCATCATGATCCTCAGCGCGGGCGCAACCGGGTTCGTCATATACAAGCTGCTCAGCCAGTCCCCCGAGCTGGACCGGAATGCCGAGCAGGTCGCGACCATCTCCGATGTGTCGATCCCGCTGCTGATCACCATCAAGGATATCCAGAACGACGTGGTGCAGGTCCAGGGCTGGCTGACCGACATTTCCGCCACCCGCGCGGCACCTGGCTTTGACGACGGCTTCGACATGGCGCAGGAATTCGCCGACAAGTTCGAGCGCCATACCAATACCGCCATCGCCCTCGCCGGCACGGCCGGGCTCGAGGAAGTCGCCCAGGAGGTGCGCGACGTGAAGGCGGCCTTCGGCCCCTTCTATGCTGGCGGCAAGCAGATGGCCCAGGCCTATATCGACGGCGGCCCCGAGGCGGGCAACCCGGCCATGGACAGTTTCGACACTGCCTCCGACGACATGTCCGCGGCCATGGAAGCGCTGGTCGCGGGCATCACCGAACATACCGGCGCCGGACTCGCGGAGCTTGCCGACATGGCCGCGGAGATCAAGCGCGACAATCACCAGCTGATCGCCCTGATGCTGGGCCTCGGCGCCGTCGCCGCCCTGGTCATGGTCGCCGGCAGCTTCTATCTGGCGCGCCAGATGCAGAAGAGCTTCGGCGACCTCGCCGCCGATGTGGAAACGGTCATGGATGCCGAGAGCGACGCGCCGCTGCGCCTCGACCCGGAGCGCGAGGACGAATTCGGCCCCATCGCCGGGGCCCTCCTCGCCCTGCGCGAGGGCCAGCGGGAGGCACGCGCGCGCGAGGAGAAGCTGCGCGAAACCCAGATCCGCGAAATGGAGGCCCAGCGCAAGGCCGAACAGGCCGAGGCCGAGGCCCAGGCCAGGCTCGCCGCGGAAAAGGCCGCCGAGGAAAGGCAGCGCCTCGAGCAGGAGCTCAAGGCGGCAGAGGAGATTTCCGCCGTGGTGGCGGCCTGCGCCGCCGGCGATTTCAGCCAGAAGCTGGACCCGAGCCGCTTCAAGGGCGCCTTCGCCGAGATCTGCAAGGGGGTCAACCAGATCGGAGAGACGACCCGGGCCGGCCTCGAGGATATCCGCAAGGCACTGAAGGCGCTGGCCAGCGGCGATCTCGCCTATCGCTTGGAGGGACCGGGCAGCGGTATCTTTGCCGATATTCGCGAAGCGATGAATGCCACCACCCAGGCAATCGCCAACTCGATTGCCCAGATCGAGGAAAGCAGCGGCCAGATCAACGAATCCACCGCCGAAGTCGCCGATGCCGCCAGCGCGCTCGCGCAGCGCACCGAGCGCACCGCGGCGACCCTGGAAGAGACCGCCGAGGCCATTCAGGGCCTGTCGGCTCATGTGGCCAATTCCGCCGAACTGGCCGGAAATGCCAATGAAATGGCCTCGGAAATCCAGCAAAAGGCCGAGGAGGGCAAGGAGATCGTCGATGCCACCGTGGCCGCGATCCACGAGATCCACAACTCCACCGCGGCGATCAGCAAGACCATCACCCTGATCGACGACATCACCTTCCAGACCAACCTGCTGGCCCTGAATGCCGGGGTCGAGGCAGCCCGTGCTGGCGAGGCCGGCCGCGGCTTTGCCGTGGTCGCCTCGGAAGTGCGCGACCTTGCCGCGCGCTCTTCGGATGCAGCCCAGGAAATCTCGGCGCTGATCAATGCCAGCCAGCAGCAGGTCAAGACCGGCGTTTCCATGGTCGATCAGACCGGCAAGGCGCTCAATGCGATTGCCGACGGCGTTACCTTGATCGCCGAGCGGATCAGCGAGATTTCCAGCTCGACCACAGAGCAGGCGAACTCGATTTCGGAGATTAACCAGGCCACCCGGCAGCTGGACCAGACGACGCAGGAAAATGCCGCCATGTTCGAAGAGACCACCGCCACCAGCATGGCCCTCAAGCAGGAGGCCAGCGCCCTTGCCCAGGTGGTTGCCGCCTTCCGAAAGGATGGCGCTGGCGGATTGCAGGCGGCAGCGCCCGCCGCGGAAGATTCGCAATCCCCGCTCGTCCTGCAACAGCCCGTGGCCCAGCAGAAGCCCGTGTCGCAAATCGCCCCGGAGCCTGAAGAGGACCTGGATGACGGCTGGGACGATTTCTGAGCAGCAGTTTTCCGGCCGGCGCCCGAAAGCATGGGATCCGCTGACGGCCCCGGGCTGCAGAGCCCCGGGCCGTTGGCCACTCAGTTCAGATAGGTTTCGGGATCGACGCTTCGGGTGCCCTCACGCACCTGGAAATGCAGGAAGGCGGGAGTGCCCGCGCGCACCACGGCGATCTTCTGCCCGCGGCTGACCCGGTCGCCCTTGGAAACCGTGATCCCGTCGATATTGGCATAGACCGTCAGCACGTTGTTCGGGTGGCGGATCACGAGGATCGGCACCTGCTCGGTATCGCGGGTAATCGCCGCCACGGTGCCGTCGGCGGCGGCGACCACCGCTGAGCCGGCACTGGCGGCGATGTCGATCCCGTCGGTCTTGCCGCGCTCATAGGCCCGGATGATGCGCCCGTCCGTGGGCAATACCATGCGGGCGGCAGAAGCAGCGGTGGCCGCGGCGCCGATATCGGGCGCGGGCGGGGCGGTGGCGGCCGCCGCCGGCGCGGTCGGCTCCGGCAGCGGCTCGGCGGCACTGGGCGGCACCGGGGTGCGGCTGCCACGGCCGGGGGATTCAACCGGGTCCGGTGCATTGGCGATGGTGGCGGTCGGCGGTATCAGCAGGAACTGCCCCTCGCGCACGGTCAGTGCCGAGTCGAGACCGTTCCAGTCGGCCAGCGCGCGTACCGAGACATTGTAGGCGCGGGCGATCGAATAGGCGGTCTCGCCGCGTTTGACGCGGTGGCGGGCCGGTTCCTCGTGGCTGAGTGCCGCCTGGGCGGCGGCCGGGGTGGGAGCGGTGGCCGTGGTGCTCCGGGTGCTGGCTTCGGCTCGGTCGAGGGCGTTGCCGGCCAGGGTGGCGATCTCGATCGTGTCATTGTTGTGCGGCGCGCCGGGGGAGGGCGTGATCGGTCCGTCGGCGGGCTCGGCCACCCGCCCCGGCAGCACCACAAGCTCGCCGGCGCGCAGGGGGGCATCCGCGGGCAGGCCGTTATAGCGGGCCAGTTCGGCGGGCGATGCGCCGATGCGCCGGGCCAGATCGGTAACGGTATCGCCGCGCCTCGCCACCGCCACCTGGTAGGAGGGATAGGAGATGATGCCGCGGCTGTCGGGGCTGGGGCGGTTCGCGCTCAGGCGCTCCTGCACTGCTGGCGTAGTGGTGAAGCCGCCGGCGAGGTGGCGCAGATCGAGGTCGAAGCCGGTATCGCAGCCCGCAAGTGTCAGCAGTACCGGGACCGCCAGTACCAGGCGCCAGTGCCGGCCGGGACGATGTCCGCCCAGAACGTGCCTGCCCGGCCCGTATCTGCCTTGCCCACTGCTGCGCGGTGCCTTTTGCGGAGGTGGTACGTTGGGGGATGCCGTGTTCGGGAATGCCATGTTCTCTTCCTCAATATCTGCCCGCTTGTCGGGGCGTTTTGGCTTGCAGGGCCGTGCGGATCTTTGCCACCGCTGCCTGTCGGCCCTCCAAGATACCGTTTACCGGCTATTGCCTTGCGGCTTCGTCATGTCCCTCCCGTCATGCTCCTCCCGGGGCCTTTCCTGTGGCACCCGGGGGCCGCACGGAGCTGTTGCCGGGCGGCTGTTCCTGTCCGATCCCCTCCAGCAGGGGAACGAAACGCACCGGCAGAAGCTCGTCATATTCGAACCCTTCCTCCCCGCGAGTCACCTTGATCAGGCGCTGCACATGGTCGGACTGGCCCACC
This sequence comes from Paracoccaceae bacterium, assembly GCA_027082975.1. Lineage (GTDB taxonomy): Bacteria > Pseudomonadota > Alphaproteobacteria > Rhodobacterales > Rhodobacteraceae > JAAEUB01. Next base: position 6,183 of record JALWTH010000405.1, read on the forward strand.
GGCAGCACCATGATACCGCCAATTGCCAGCTGCGCCAAGAGGGGGCCGGGGGGGTCTTCGGCGGCGGCGGTGACGATGATGCGGTCAAACGGCGCCTGTTCGGGCAGGCCGCGGGTGCCGTCGGCGGTGATGGCGGTGATATTGGTGAGGTCCAGCGCCTCGAAGCGGCGGCGGGCCTCGACCACGAGGCGCTTGTGGCGGTCCAGCGTATAGACCCGGCGCGCCAGCCGCGACAGGATCGCCGCCTGGTAGCCGGAGCCGGTGCCCACCTCCAGCACCTTGGCGCGGGGCGGCACGTCGAGCGCCTGGGTCATCAGCCCGACCACCGAGGGCTGGGAAATGGTCTGGCCGCAGGCGATCGGCAGCGGCATGTCTTCATAGGCGCGCTCGGCAAACAGGCCGCGCAGGAACAGGCCGCGGTCGATCTCTTCCATCGCCGCCAGCACGCGCCGGTTGGTCACCCCGCGCTTGCGCAGGTTGAACAGGAACTGCATCTTGCGCTCGGCTTCGCTGTCGGGGTGCGGCGCGCAGGGCTCTGCGGCACGATCCGCGGCGGCCGGCTCTGCGCCGGCGTCCTGCGCCGGCGGGATATGCGGCGGCGGCTTCACTGGGCGGCGGTCCGGGTCTGGCGCAGGGCGGCGGCCAGCTCGCCAACGGCGCCCTGCGCGGTGAGATCGGCGCGCATCGGCGTGACCGAGACACAGCCCGCAAGGCAGGCGGCCACGTCGCTGCCCGGAGCGCAGGCACGGTCCTGCGGCCCGCCGCGGATCCACAGATAGCGCCGCCGGTTGGGCGCCCTGAAGGGCTCGGTGGTGAAATGGGTGCCGGGGCGAAAGCCCTGACGGGTGGCCTCGACCCCCTTGACATGCGCCGCCGCGACGGGGGGGAAATTGACGCTGTAAAACAGCCGGTAATCGGCCCCGTCCTCCCAGGGGGCGTGGTCGAGAAGCGCGCGCAGCAGGCCGAGCCCCTCGGCGCGCGCGGCCTCGAACACATCGTCAAGGGCGCGGTTCTCGGGCCCCAGATATTGCGACAGCGCCACCGCCCGCACCCCCTGTAGCGCGGCTTCGAGCGCGGCGCCGATGGTGCCGGAATAAAGCGTGTTCTCGCCCGCATTGTTGCCCTTGTTGACACCGGAAAGCACCAGGTCGGGCGGCGCGGGCAGGATCTCGTGCAAGCCCGCCAGCACGCAATCGGCGGGCGAGCCCTCGAGCGCAAAGCGGCGCTCGGCGAACCGGGAGACCATCATCGGCCGGGTGTAGGAGATGCAATGCGCCACACCCGATTGCTCGAAGGCCGGCGCCACCACCCAGACCTCGCCATCGGGGCCGGCCAGCGCGGCGGCGATCTCTTCGAGCACCGCGAGCCCCGGGGCGTTGATCCCGTCGTCATTGGTGATGAGAATGCGCATCGAACCGCCCCTTGCAACTGCTCCCCCTCAATAGGCGAGCTTGGCCCGGGCGGCAAGCGGACAAGGCGTTTTGAAATGCCTTGTCAAGCGGGTTCGAACCCGCTTGCCCCCCATCGCCTCTGGCTGGCCGATCCGTTTTGAAAACTGGTCAGGCCTCCGGGTTGGCGCGCTGCTGTTCCATCATCGCCTTGAGTTCTTCGACCGAATAGGCCCCCTTGCCGGGCTTCTTGTGCAGCATGGCATGGCAATTGGGGCAGACAGGGACAAGGTCGCGGATCGGATCGACCGCACGTTCGCCTTGGCCATTCCCCAATGGGTCATCGTGATGGATATGGATGAAACCACGCCCGATTTCGCCATAGCGGCTCTCAAAGTCCATCCCGCAGACTTGGCATGCGAGGCGGCCGTCTTTTTCGATGTAATGCTTGATGCAGGCGCTTCTCAGCTTCGGATCACGCTCATATCGGTTTGAGGTTATCTGGATTGAGGCGCCTTCCTTTCCTTTTGGGATGTGGTCAAAGGCTTCAGGTTCTTCGGGTTGTTCTCTTCTCAGAAAAAAGGTTCGGTCTTTGGGCTTTTTCTTCTCACCGCCAGAAGGCTCGACTCCAAACGACTTGCATAGAGTAACATATGAGTCCCAGCATTCATCAAAGTTTTCATTGCCTTGCTCTATTTCTTCAAAGCCTGCCTTGCGGAGTTGATTTCGCAAGTTCTTGTGGTTCTGGCCACTTCTTGGGGTTGACCCCATATATCCTTTTGTCAGGCCCCTAAGCACTTCATGGCCTGAAACCCATCCGATACTGTGATCCGGCACATGAATAAAATAACGATGGTTGCGTAGCTCACGGCGGGCCAGCTCTTCGTTCTCAATATAAAGCTGAGCGAGTTCCCGCGCCTTCTCTTTCCATTGAATTGGAGCTTTCATCCCTCACCCCTCCATCGCCTCCAGCTCATCAATCATCCCCGCGATCATGCCAAGGCCCTTGTCCCAGAAGGCCGGGTCGGTGGCGTCGAGGCCGAAGGGGGCGAGCAGGTCCTTGTGGTGCTTCGAGCCGCCCGCGCGCAGCATGTCGAAATATTTCTCCTGAAAGTTTGCGTCCCCCTCTTCATAGACCGCATAGAGCGCGTTCACGAGGCCGTCGCCGAAGGCATAGGCATAGACGTAGAAGGGCGAGTGGACGAAATGGGGGATGTAGGCCCAGAAGGTCTCGTAGCCCTCCATGAAGGTGAAGGCGGGGCCGAGGCTTTCGCCCTGCACGCTCATCCACAGGGCGTTGATGGCGTCGGGCGTCAGTTCGCCGGCCCGGCGCGCCTCGTGCAGCTTGCATTCGAAGTCATAGAAGGCGATCTGGCGCACCACCGTGTTGATCATGTCTTCGACCTTGCCGGCGAGCAGGACCTTGCGCGCGGCCGCGTCGGGGGCTTCGGCCAGAAGCTTGCGGAAGGTCAGCATCTCGCCAAAGACGCTCGCGGTTTCGGCCAGTGTCAGCGGCGTGCTGGCGAGCATTTCGCCCTGCGGGGCGGCGAGCACCTGATGCACCCCGTGGCCAAGCTCGTGGGCGAGCGTCATCACGTCGCGCGGCTTGCCGAGGTAGTTGAGCATCACATAGGGGTGGACATCGGTGACGGTCGGGTGGGCGAAGGCGCCGGGGGCCTTGCCGGGCTTCACGGCGGCGTCGATCCAGCCCTTGTCGAAGAAAGGCGCGGCGATTTCGGCCATTTCGGGGGCGAAATCCGCATAGGCCGCGAGCACCGTGGCGCGCGCCTCCTCCCAGGGCACGAGGCGGTCGTCTTCCATCGGCAGCGGCGCGTTGCGGTCCCAGACCTCGAGCTTGTCGAGCCCGAGCCAGCGGCGCTTGAGCTCGTAATAGCGGTGGGAAAGGCGCGGATAGGCGGCGACCACGGCGTTTCTGAGCGCCTCGACCACCTCGGGCTCCACGTCATTGGCCAGGTGGCGGGCGGTCTGCGGCGTCGGCATCCCCCGCCAGCGGTCCTCGATCTCCTTTTCCTTGGCCAGCGTGTTGTGGACGCGGGCAAAGAGCTTCACGTTCTCGCCCAGCACCCGGGCCACTTCGCGCGCGGCCTTCTCGCGCGGGGCGCGGTCCTTTTCGGTGAGCAGGTTCAGGGTGGCTTCGAGGTTCAGCCGCTCGCCGTCGATCTCGAAGCCAAGCCCGGCGATGGTCTCGTCAAACAGCTTGTTCCAGGCCGCAGCACCCACGGTGGACTGGTCGTGCAGGAACTTTTCCAACTCGTCGGAAAGCTGGTAGGGGCGCATGGCGCGCAGGCGGTCGAAGGCGGGCTTGTAGCGGGCGAGATCGGCGTTCTCCGCCATCCAGCCATCCAGAAGGGCATCGTCCAGACGGTTGATTTCAAGGGAGAAAAACACCAGCGGCGCGGTGAAATCGGTGATCTGCTCCTGGCAGTTCTGCAGGAATTGCGCGCGCTGGGCATCGGTGGTCTGCTGATAATAGCGCAGGCCCGCATAAGACATGATCCGCCCGGCCTTGTTCTCGATCTTCTCATGGGCCCGGATGCAGGCGAGCATGTGGGCGGCGTCAAGCCCGGCCAGCTTGCCCTCGTAGCGGGCGGCGAAATCGAGGCAGGCGGCCTTGAGCCAGTCGAGATCGGCCTGAAGCTCGGGGGCATCGGGGGCGGCATAGAGGTCGGAGAGGTCCCATTCGGGCAGGGGGCCGAGGCTGTTAT
>JALWTH010000406.1 GCA_027082975.1 Paracoccaceae bacterium
TCATCGAGAAAGGCGGCCATCAGCTATACCTCCGGGCCTGTTCGAGGATCCGCGCTGCCCCGCGGGCCACGGCAACCCGGTTGTTCGCAAAGGAACGCGCGTCGGGGGTGGTGATGTGGAAATGGTTGATGGTGGTGCCTTCCCCCGGTGTGTCCATTTCGGAACGCTCCGACTTCCCGCGCACAAGATCCGGCGGCAAGACCGGCCCACCCCGGGCCAGGCGCAGAGGGGGCGTGCCAGCGTTCATTGCCTCCAGCTGGTGGCGATGGCGTTTCGTCGCCTCGGCGGTCATCACGAACTCACCCGACGAGAGCATCGCCGGCACCTGGTCGGAGGTGCCGCTGCCTGGCCCGGCAACCAGGCCGCCAGTGGCAAGGCCAGGAATGATGGCACTCACGAACATGCCAAGGAGGCCACCCGAGGATTGCACGCCGAAGAGCGACGCCAGCGGCCCCTCGCCCAGCAGAAGCGCCTGAAGGGCTGCGCGCTCAATGGCGCGGGCCACATCGTCCATCACATCGGCAAAGCTCGCGCCCTCGAATATGAGCTTGTCAAGGGCGTCATAGAGCGTGTCGGTAAAGAGGGTGCGCTCGGCCAGCACTTCCTGTTCGGCAAGCCGTTCCGCCGTCAACGCGCGCACCGCCTCACGTTCGGCATCGGTGGCACCCTTGAGCGCCTCGCGGTGCTTGATCATCTCGCGCTCGAGCGCGGCGTGAGTGCGCAAAAGGTCAAGCTCTTGTTGCAGATTGGCGATCAGTTTTTCGGTGGGATCGGAAGAGCCACTGGCGCCGCCGCTGCGCCCGCGACTGCTTCGCGGCGGCTTGATCGGGTTGATATTGCCCTCGAGAATTCTCCTGCGCATCTCGGCGGATGCGGCGCCGTATGATTGGATGTCAAAGCCGCGCTGCATTCCGTCATAGGAGGAAAGCGATGCTCGCAGTGCAGCCTGCATGTTCTCGGCCAGGCGCGCGGCCTCATCCGCTGCATCGCCGATGGGCGTGGTCATGTCGGTCCCTGCCAGAGCCTGGCCATGCTCGAAAGCCTGGCGCAATTCATCCTTGAGGGCCTCGGAGACATCCATGCTGGCCAGAAGCTCGTCAAAGGCCGCCCGTTCAGCATCGGCACGCAGGCGGGCCACCTCGGCGCTGCCCTCGCCAAAGCGCAGGATTGCCTCCTGCAGCGCGTTCTGGCGTTCGAGCTTGCCCAGCAGTTCCTCGGCCGCGCCGGTCTGTGCATCTGCCTCTTGCCGGGTCCGCACATATTGCCCATAGATCGCCGCCAGCGCGGCGCGCTCGCGCTCCTTGGTCCGGGCCAGGAACTCGGCGCCACGCTGGCGCGAGGCATAATATTCGGCCCAGGCATTCTGGCTGGTCTTCGCCGCCGCTTCATCCGCGGCCTGCAATTCGCGCAGGCGCAGGATCTGTTCGGCAATCAGGCGCAGGCGCTCGTTCTCCGCCTCGCTGACCCCGTCCACCGCCTCAGAGGCCGCGCGCACCGCCTCATAGGTGCGCTCCCAGGCGGCAATCTGTTCTTCCACCGAAGCGTTGGCGGTGGTGTCAAGCTGCTCATAGGCAAGGATGACCTCACCTACCAGATTGCGCGCAGCCTGCCTGCGCGCGCCGGCGATGCCGCCAACAGTCAGGCCGAATTGCTCGCCAATACTCTGAACCTGGTGGGATTGCCGATAGGATCCCTGGCCACCGGTCAGCTGTTGCCCTACCTGGGCCGCGCCGATCAAGGCCTCGCGCCGCCGCACCTCGGCCAGTGCCAGCAGATATTCGCGCGCCTGAGACGCACCAGTGCCGAAGCGGTCTGACAGCGCATCAGTGCTGGCGCCGGCCTCATCCACGATGGAGCGATAGGCCTCGACCGCGCTACCCAGCTGTTCGACACTGTCGGCAAAGGTCAGGGCCTCTTCGCGCGCACCGGTCAGCCAGTTGACCATCGCCGCCCCGGCTGCGATTGCGCCCAGAGTGATCAGGTTGATGGGGCTGAAAAGGCTCATGAAGGCGCTTCCCAGCGCGCGGGCAGCCCCCGCCGCCCCCATCGGGCCGATCACCTGGGTAATCTGGGTGCCCTGCTGGATCGCCAGTTGCAGCGGGTTCTGGCCCGCCATCATCATTACACCGATATCGTTGAACTGAGCAGTCAGGTTGCCGACCTGGGCGGCGGCACGCCGGTTGGCGCCTTCCAGGCGAAGGGAAGCGGCGGCGGCTTGATCTTCTGCGGCAGACAGGGCGCGCGCCTTGTCGGCAGCCTGTGCTGCGGCCTGGCCAAGCTGGCGTGAACCCCGTGCCCCCTTGCGTCCGACCTCTTCGGCCTTGCGTCCGGCCTTGTCCAGCGCGCCAGAGACCTTCTTGAGCTCGGATTGCGCCTGCTTGCCATCGGCGCTGATCAGGAGACTTGCCTTGAAGCTCATTTCAATCCTCGTTCATCACCGCTTTTGCGCCCGCCTCGATCACCTGGATATCGGCCCACAGATCAGGCGTGACGTTGAACCCGGCGAGATCCAGTCCAGCGCGCGCTGCCGTATAGTCCAGCCCCAGCGCCAACAGCCCGCCCATACCAGCCACCATGCGCCACTGCCCGG
>JALWTH010000407.1 GCA_027082975.1 Paracoccaceae bacterium
GGCGTGGGCAGGGCGCCGCGCTTCTCGCCTACCGGCGACCGGGTGCTTTATACCTCTTACGAGACCGGGTTTCCGCAGATTTTCCTGCTGAATGTCGCCGATGTGGGGCGCGCCGCCCTGCCCACGCCGCCGGGCAACATGAGCTTCGCCCCGCGCTTCTCGCCCGATGGCAAGTCGGTGGTGTTCTCGCTGGAAAAGGGCGGCAATACCGATATCTACCGGATGAATCTGGACGGCTCGGGCGTGGTGCGCCTGACCCGCGCGCCCTCGATCGAGACCGGGCCGAGCTTCTCGCCCGACGGGCGCCGGATCGTGTTCAGCTCCGACCGCTCCGGCAGCCCGCAGCTCTACGTGATGCCGGCCGGGGGGGGCGAGGCGCGGCGCATCTCCTTTGGCCCCGGGCGCTACAACACCCCGGTCTGGTCGCCGCGCGGCGATCTCATCGCGTTTACCAAGCAGAATGCCGGGCGCTTTCATATCGGCGTCATGCGCACCGATGGCAGCGAGGAGCGTCTGCTGACCGCTTCGTTTCTCGACGAAGGTCCGACCTGGGCGCCCAACGGGCGGGTGATCATGTTTACCCGCGTGCGTCAGGGCGCGCAGGGCGAAAGCGCGCTTTACGCGGTGGACATCACCGGGCGCAACCTGCGCCGGGTGCCGACGCCGGGGCAGGCTTCGGATCCGTCCTGGTCGCCGCTGCAATAGGCAACAGGGGCAAAAGAGCCTTGTTTTCAGCGGCCCCGCGCCGTGATATGAAGGGAACAGGCGCAGAGGAAAACGAGCAGAGGATAACGACATGCGACATCTGACACGGGCGGCATTGCTGATCATGGTGCTGGGGGCCGCGGCCTGCACCAATCCGGGACGGTTCGACAATGCCGGCGCGGGTGGCGGCGCCGGGGCGGGGGCGGTGCCCGGCTCGGCCGCGGACCCGACCAGCCCGGCTTATTTCCAGCAGACCGTGGGCGACCGGGTGCTGTTTGCGGTGGACCAGTCCACGCTGAGCGCCGAGGCGCGCGATACGCTGCTCAAGCAGGCCGCCTGGCTGAAGGACAACCCGGACTTCACCGCCATCATCGAGGGCCATGCCGATGAGCAGGGTACGCGCGAATACAACCTTGCGCTTGGCGCGCGCCGGGCCAGCGCGGTGCAGGCCTTTCTGGTCGAGGCCGGGGGGGTCGATCCGAGCCGCCTGCGCACGGTGAGCTACGGCAAGGAGCGCCCGATTGCCATATGTTCGGACGAATCCTGCTATGCGCAGAACCGCCGCGCGGTGACCGTGCTTTCGGCCGCGGCCGGCACCAGCTAGGCCGGGGCTCGGCGGTTCGGGAAGGGGGCAAGATGGCGAGAGCGAGAACACTCATCGCGGTACTGCTGCTGGCGCTGGCCGGGGCCGGGCAGGGCCTGGCCGAGGCCGATGCGCGCGCGCAGACGCTGGCCGATATCCGCCAGGAGCTTTCGGTGCTCCATGTGGAGATCCAGCAGCTCAAGCGCGAGCTTTCCACCACCGGGGCGCCTTCCGGGTCGGGCGTGGTCGGGGCGGGGACGCTGCTGGAGCGGCTGGACGCGATCGAAGCGGCGCTGACCGAGCTGACCGCGCGCACCGAGGCGCTCGAACACCGCATCGACCGGATCGTGCGCGACGGCACGAACCGGATCGGCGATCTCGAGTTCCGCCTGGTCGAGCTCGAGGGCGGCGATGTGAGCAAGCTCGGCGAGACCACCACCCTGGGCGGCGGCCCGGCGCCCGAAGGGCCAGCGGTCGCGCCCACGCCGCCTGCGGGCCAGCAACTGGCCGTGGGCGAGCAGGCCGATTTCGACGCTGCGCAGAAGGCGCTGGAGGCGGGGAATTTCGCCGAGGCGGCCAGGGGCTTTGCCCGCTTTGTCGAGGCCTATCCCGGCAGCCCGCTTATGGGAGAAGCGCATTTCCTGCGCGGTCAGGCGCTGGCCGGGCAGGGGCTCACCACCCAGGCGGCACGGGCCTATCTCACCTCCTTTTCCGGCGACCCGGACGGGCGGCGCGCCCCGGATGCGCTGTTCGAACTGGGCGTGGCGCTGGGCGATCTCGGGCAGGTGAACGAGGCCTGCGCGACGCTCGCCGAAGTGCCCAAGCGCTTTGCGGATTCACCCGTGGCGGCGGATGCCCGCACCAGCCGCCAGGCGCTGGGCTGCAATTGAGCCCCGAAGCGGCGCTGGCGGGGTTTCTCGGCGCGGCCCGCCCGCAAAGCCTGGGGCTGGCGGTCTCGGGCGGGGGCGATTCCATGGCGCTCATGCACCTGGCCGCGGGCTGGGCCGAGGGCGCGGGGGTGCGCTTGGAGGTCGCCACGGTCGATCATCGCCTGCGCCCGGAAGCGGCGGCGGAAGCGGCGATGGTGGCGCGCGCGGCCGCCGCGCTGGGGCTCAGGCACGAAACGCTGGTCTGGCGCGAGGCGCCGGGGCGGGGCAACCTGCAGGACGCGGCGCGCCGGGCCCGCTATCGCCTGCTTGGCGGCTGGGCCGAGGCGCGCGGGCTAGCGGCGGTGGCGCTGGGCCACACACTGGATGACCAGGCCGAGACCTTCCTGATGCGCCTTGCGCGCGGCTCGGGGGTGGACGGGCTTGCGGCGATGCGCGCCGACTGGCAGGCGGACGGGATGCGCTGGCTGCGCCCGCTGCTGGGGCTGCGCCGCGCCGCTTTGCGCGCCTGGCTCGAAGCGCGCGCCATCTCCTGGGCCGAAGACCCGAGCAACGACGACAGCCGCTATGCGCGGGTGCGCGCGCGCGCAGCACTGGCCGAGCTTGCCCCGCTCGGGATCAGCGCCGAGGGGCTTGCGGCTACCGCCGGGCGCCTCTCTCGCGCGCGTGCGGCGCTGGCGCGCGCGGCCCATGATGCGGCGCGGGCATATTGCCGCATCGAGGCGGGCGAGGTGGTCTGCGCCCCCGCCGCCCTCGACCTGCCCGAAGAGACCCTGACCCGCCTCGTCGCCCATGCCCTGTGCTGGGTCTCCTCCAGCGAATACCGCCCCCGCCACGCGGCACTCATGCGCGCGCTCGCGGATTTGCACGCGGGAAGGCGGGCGGTGCTGCATGGCTGCCTGCTCAGCCCCGGGAGGGGCGGCGGCGCGAATGGGGGGGCAGGCTTCAGGATCGGGCGCGAATTTCAGGCGGTGCGCGGCGAGACCGCGCGCCCCGGCGCGCTGTGGGATCGCCGCTGGCGCCTCACCGGCCCCGACGAGCAGGCCGAGATCGCCGCCCTTGGGGACGCGCTTGCCGAATGCCCGGACTGGCGCGAAACCGGCCTTTCGCGCGACTGCCTCAGGGCAAGCCCCGCCGCCTTTCGCGCCGGCCGCCTGATCGCCGCCCCCCTTGCCGGGCTTGCCAATGGCTGGTCGGCGGAATTTCACCCGGCTCGCGGCGATTTTCACGATACGCTTTTATTCCATTGAACCTCACGGATTGATCCCTATTTTAGGCCCAACGCGCCGGTGCCGGGCCGCGCGCCTTTTGAGGAGAAACCCCGTGGGTAATAACGCGAGAAATTTCGCCTTCTGGATCGTGCTGTTCCTGCTGATCCTTGCTCTTTTCAACCTGTTTTCCAACGGGCAGGGCGCGCTGTCTGGCTCCGAGGTGGCCTATTCGACCTTTGTCAAGGCAGTGGAAAGCGGCGAGGTGGCCCAGGCGCGGCTCGATGGCGAGCGGGTGACCTATCGCGGCGCCGATGGCAAGGAATACGTCACCATCGTGCCCCAGGATGCCGGGGTGACCGAACTTCTGATCGCCAATGACGTGCCGGTGAAGGCCGAGCCGCAGGAGCAGTCCGGGCTGATGTCGCTGATCTCGCTGCTGCTGCCGGTGCTGATCCTGATCGGCTTCTGGTTCTTCATGATGAACCGGATGCAGGGCGGCGGGCGCGGCGGCGCGATGGGCTTTGGCAAGTCCAAGGCGCGGATGCTGACCGAGCGCGAGGGGCGGGTGACCTTCGACGACGTGGCCGGGATCGACGAGGCCAAGGAGGAGTTGGAGGAGATCGTCGAATTCCTGCGCAACCCGCAGAAATTCTCGCGCCTTGGCGGCACCATCCCCAAGGGCGCGCTGCTGGTCGGCCCGCCGGGCACCGGCAAGACGCTTCTGGCGCGCGCCATTGCCGGCGAGGCGGGGGTGCCGTTCTTCAGCATTTCGGGCTCCGATTTCGTCGAGATGTTCGTGGGCGTGGGCGCGAGCCGGGTGCGCGACATGTTCGACCAGGCCAAGAAGAACGCGCCCTGCATCGTTTTCATCGACGAGATCGACGCGGTGGGCCGCTCGCGCGGCATCGGCATCGGCGGCGGCAATGACGAGCGCGAGCAGACCCTGAACCAGCTCTTGGTGGAGATGGACGGCTTCGAGGCCAATGAGGGCGTGATCATCATCGCCGCGACCAACCGCAAGGATGTGCTCGACCCGGCCCTGCTCAGGCCCGGGCGCTTCGACCGCCAGATCCAGGTGCCGCTGCCGGATATCAAGGGGCGCGAGAAGATCCTCAACGTCCATGCGCGCAAGGTGCCGCTGGGCCCGGATGTGGACCTGCGCATCATCGCCCGCGGCACGCCCGGCTTTTCCGGCGCCGATCTCGCCAACCTCGTCAACGAAGCGGCGCTGATGGCGGCGCGGATCGGCCGGCGCTTCGTGGCGATGGAGGATTTCGAACAGGCCAAGGACAAGGTGATGATGGGCACCGAGCGCCGCTCGATGGTGCTGACCGACGAGCAGAAGGAAAAGACCGCCTATCACGAGGCCGGCCACGCGCTGGTGGGCATCAAGCTGCCCAAATGCGACCCGGTCTACAAGGCCACGATCATCCCGCGCGGCGGTGCGCTGGGCATGGTGATGAGCCTGCCGGAGATGGACAAGCTGACCATGTTCAAGGACGAGGCCGAACAGCGCATCGCCATGGCCATGGCCGGCAAGGCGGCCGAGATCCACAAATACGGCCCCGACAGCGTATCCTCCGGCCCCGCCGGCGACATCCAGCAGGCCAGCGCGCTGGCCCGCGCCATGGTGATGCGCTACGGCATGTCCGACAAGGTGGGCAATGTCGATTACGCCGAGGCCGCCGAGGGCTATACCGGGCGCACCGCGGGCTTTTCGGTCTCGGCCAGTACCAAGGAGCTGATCGAGACCGAGGTCAAGCGGATCATCGACGAGGGCTATGCGACGGCCTACCGGATCATCTCGGAAAACGACGAGGAATTCGAGCGCCTCGCCCAGGGGCTGCTGGAATACGAGACGCTGACCGGCGAGGAAATCGAGCGGGTCATGCGCGGCGAGCCGCCCCATGTGGACGAGGATGACGAAGGCGACAAGCCCGACGAGGGCAGCGCCTCGGTTGCCGCGATACCGAAGACCAGGCCGAAGAAGGCCAAGCCCCGGAGCGATGATGGCGGGCTGGAGCCGGAGCCGAGCGCCTGAGGCGGCGTTCCGGTCTCGTACGGGTGCCGTGGAGATTTCATGCCTCCGGCGGGGATATTTCCGGCAAGAGGAAGGGGTGTGAATCTCGCTGACGGACGGCGATTCAGGCTGTGCATGTGTCGCAATTTTCTCCCTGTGCTTTCGAATCGGCTGTATACATCGGTCGACACCATGTCGCAGGAAGCCTTGGGAGACGGGTATGAGCCACAAGTCCGATATCGAAATCGCCCGTGCGGCGGACAAGCGCCCGATTCAGGAGATCGGGGCGCGGCTCGGGATCCCCGAGCAGAGCCTCGTGCCCTATGGCCATGACAAGGCCAAGGTCAGCCAGGATTTCATCGACAGCCTTGCCGGACGGCCCGACGGGCGGCTGATCCTCGTGACCGCGATCACCCCGACCCCGGCGGGCGAGGGCAAGACCACGACCACGGTGGGCCTCACGGACGGGCTCAACCGGATCGGCAAAAAGGCCGCCGTGTGCATCCGCGAGGCCAGCCTTGGCCCCTGTTTCGGCATGAAGGGGGGCGCGGCGGGCGGCGGGCGCGCGCAGGTGGTGCCGATGGAAGACATGAACCTGCATTTCACCGGCGACTTCCACGCCATCACCGCGGCGCACAACCTGCTCAGCGCGATGATCGACAACCACATCTACTGGGGCAACGAACTGGGCATCGACGAGCGCCGGGTCACCTGGCGGCGGGTGATGGACATGAACGACCGTGCCCTGCGCGATATGGTGGTGAGCCTCGGCGGCGTGGCCAACGGCTTTCCGCGCCAGACCGGCTTTGACATCACCGTGGCGAGCGAGGTCATGGCGATCCTGTGCCTGGCCAACGACCTGGCGGACCTGCAAAAGCGCCTGGGCGACATCATCGTCGCCTATACGCGCGAGCGCGAGCCGATCCTTGCCCGGGACATCGGCGCCGACGGGGCGATGACGGTGCTTCTGAAAGACGCGATGCAGCCAAACCTAGTGCAGACGCTGGAAAACAACCCGGCCTTTGTCCATGGCGGCCCGTTTGCCAATATCGCCCATGGGGCGAATTCGATCATCGCCACGCGCACGGCGCTGAAGCTGGCCGATTATGTGGTGACCGAGGCCGGCTTCGGCGCCGATCTGGGGGGCGAGAAATTCATGGATATCGTCTGCCGCAAGGCAGGCTTCGCCCCGGATGTGGTGGTGCTGGTGGCGACCGTCAGGGCGATGAAGATGAATGGCGGCGTGGCGCGCGCGGATCTGGGCGAGGAGAATGTGGCCGCCGTGGCCGAAGGCTGCCCGAACATGAGCCGCCACATCGCCAATCTCAAGCAGTTCGGCGTGCCGGTGGTGGTGGCGATCAACCATTTCGTCACCGATACCGAGGCCGAGATCGAGGTGATCCGCGAAAGCGCCGCCGCCCAGGGGGCCGAGGCGATCGTGGCGCGCCACTGGGAGCTTGGCGGCGCGGGGGCCGAGGAACTGGCCACGCGGGTGGCCGAAATCGCCGATGCGCAGGTGGCGCAGTTCGCCCCGCTTTACACGGATGATCTGGGCCTGTTCGAAAAGATCGAGGTGATCGCCCGGCGCATCTACCACGCCGACGAGGTGCTGGCCGACAAGAAGATCCGCGCCCAGCTCAGGGAGTGGGAGGCGGCGGGCTATGGCCACCTGCCGATCTGCATGGCCAAGACGCAGTACAGCTTCTCGACCGATCCCAACCTGCGCGGCGCGCCCACCGGCCACAGCGTGCCGATCCGCGAGGTGCGGCTGTCGGCGGGAGCGGGCTTCATCGTCGTGATCTGCGGTGCGATCATGACCATGCCGGGGCTGCCGAGCAAGCCGGCGGCGCTGGGCATTCACCTCAACGAGGCGGGGGAGATCGAGGGGCTGTTCTGAAACAGCGGCGAGCAGGCTCGCCGGACCTGCCTCTTCTTCTGTTCAAAAATATCCCCGCCGGAGGCACGATTTTTCTGCGAAAAATCGTATTCTCCCGCGGCTCTTCAGCGGACAGGCCTTTTATTCGGCGCCGAGCTTGAGGCGGGTTTCGAAAGCCCGGGAGATATGCGTGCGCAGGGCGTCATCGGCGGCGGCGCCGTCGCGTGCCTCGATGGCGGCGACGATGGCATCGTGTTCGTCCACGGCCTTGAGCGAGCGCCCTTCGGCGGAAAGCGTGGTGGTGGCCAGCAGCACCATGGTGCGGTGCACGAGGTCCAACTGCTGCACCAGGTAACGGTTGTGCGAGGCACGATGCAACTGGCGGTGAAAGCGCCGGTTGGCGCGGGCCAGCGCGCCAGGATCGTCCACCAGCGCCCGGTCGGATTCGACCATTTCGCGCAGCACGCGGATCTCCTCGGGCGCGGCGTGCTGGGCGGCGAGGCGCGCGGCCAGGCCTTCGAGCTCGGCGCGCACCTCGTAGAGCTCGGCCAACTGGTTGTGGTCCAGAGACGCGACGATCAGCGAGCGGCCGTCGCGGGTGAGCAGGCTCTGGGTCTCCAGCCTCTGCAGCGCCTCGCGGATCGGGGTGCGCGAGACGCCGAAGCGCTCGGCAAGCTCGCTTTCCACGAGGCGGTCGCCGGGGCGGTAGATGCCGGTGTCGATGGCGTCCAGAACCAGGTCGTAGGCGTCCTTGTGCCCGTGTTTCTTCTCTCGCATGGCCAGACCTCCCTGAACTGGAGCGATAATGCCGGCCTGGGGGGGTATTATCAAGCGCCCGCATTGCCTCACCCCGGCGTGACGGTTACAAGGCGCCATGCCCGCCGCCGCCTTCAGCCATGTCAGTTACTGGGTCTTTGACCTGGACAACACGCTCTATCCGCCCGAAGCGCGGCTGTTCGACCAGATCGAGGCGCGCATGACCGGCTGGGTCATGCAAGCGCTTGGCGTGGGGCGGGCCGAGGCGGACCGGCTGCGGCGTCACTACTGGCAGAAATACGGCACGACCCTGGCCGGGCTGATGCGCGAACATGGGGTGGAGCCGGGGCCTTACCTCACCCATGTGCACGAGATCGACCTGAGCGACTTGGCGCCGGCGCCGGAACTGGCGGCGCGGATACGGGCGCTGCCGGGCCGGCGTATCGTCCATACCAACGGTTCGGCCCCCTATGCGCTGCGGGTGCTGGAGGCGCGCGGGCTGGGCGGGCTGTTCGATGCGGTCTATGGCATCGAAGAGGCAGGCTTCCACCCCAAGCCGGAGCGCGTCGCCTTTGAGACGGTCTTTGCCCGCGACGGGCTGGAGCCGGCGCGCGGGGCGATGTTCGAGGATGATGCGCGCAATCTCGCGGTGCCCCACGCCATGGGGATGCGCACGGTGCATGTGGCGCAGGTGTCGGAGCCTGTGGAGCACGTGCAGCACCACGCGCCCGATCTGGTCGGATTTCTCTCTCTGTTGTCAGCTGCTTAGCTTCCAGGCGCAGGCCCTTGTTTCCGCGCAATTTTACGCAATCAATTGCGACATCTGACCGCTGAGGCGCCAGCGCGCATGTAAATCTTAACCTTTTGCGCCCATATAGGCGCCAACGTGAATTGGCGAACAGGAGACCGATCATGGACATGAGCCAACATGCCAGCCTGGCCGAAGCCAGGGCCGAAGCACATCCCGCCCCGGCCGCGGACAGCCGGGCCGAGCGCCGGCAGGCGGTGCTGATCCTCTCGGTGATTGCCCTGGCCGTGGCCGGGCTGGTGGCCTCGGGTTATGCCTTCGGCTTTGCCGGGATTATCCTGCCGGTGATCGCCCTGGTGCCGGTGGCCTTCGTGCTGCTGGTGCTGATCGCCAAGGGCTAAAGGGGCCGGGAGCGCCGGGTGAGGCTGCTGCCGACCGGCCGCGCGTCCCTGCTCCCGGAGCCGGGGATTTGAGGCCTCCGGCGGGAGTATTTGGCGAAAGGTGAAAGGGGCGAAGCCGTCTTTATTCGCTGCCCCATGCGGCCTTTTGGGCGGCCTTTGGGAGCCTGCTGGCCGTATCTGTTCGGCGCGCTGTCGCGGGGGGCTATAGAACTTCGTCCAACGCCTTTTCGAGGCGGGCAAGGGTTGCGTCCACATCGGCGAGCTTGTCGAGGCCGAACAGGCCGAGGCGGAAGGTGAAGAAGTCTTCGCCCTCGTCGCACATCAGCGGCACGCCGGCGGCGATCTGCACCCCGTGTTCGGCAAAGGCCTTGCCGGTCTTTACGCTCGGGTCCGACGTGTAGGAGACCACCACGCCGGGGGCCTCGAAGCCCTTGGCGGCGACCGAGCGGATGCCGCGGGCGGCGAGGCTGGCGCGCACCTTGCGCCCCAGCTCCCACTGGGCGGCGGCGAGTGCGTCAAAGCCGATTTGGCGCGCCTCCTGCATGGCCCCGTGCAGGGCGCGCAGGGCGTCGGTGGGCATGGTGGCGTGATAGGCGTGCCCGCCCGCCTCATAGGCTTCCATGATCGCGAGCCACTTGCCGAGATCGAGGGCGAAAGAGGTGGAGGCGCGTGCCTTTGCCATGTCGCGGGCGCGCTCGTTGAGCATCACCATGCCGGCCGAGGGCGGGGCGGACCAGCCCTTTTGCGGCGCCGAGATCAGCACGTCGATGCCGGTCGCGCCCATATCGACCCAGACGCAGCCCGAGGCGATGCAGTCGAGCACGAACAGCCCCCCATGCGCATGTACCGCCTCGGCCACGGCGCGCAGGTAGTCGTCGGGCAGGATCATGCCGCTGGCGGTCTCCACATGCGGGGCGAAGACCAGATCGGGCCTGGTGGTGCGGATCGCCTCCAGCACTTCATCGAGCGGGGCCGGGGCGAAGGGGGCATCGGGTGCATTGGCGCTGCGCCGGGC
>JALWTH010000408.1 GCA_027082975.1 Paracoccaceae bacterium
CGGTGATGCGAACCACCCCCTCCAGGCGCCGGTCCTGTCCGGCGGCGACGAGCATCATGCGCCCGGCCGCCTCCTGCATGGCCCGGGCTGCGGGCAACAGCCGCTCGCCGGCCTCGCTCAGGGCAAGCCCGCGCGCATGGCGGCGAAACAGGCCGAGCCCCAGCGCCTCTTCCAGCCGCCGGACCTGGCGGCCAAGAGTCGGCTGGCTGGCGCCCAGCCGGCGCGCCGCCGCCGAGAGCGAGCCGGTCTCCGCCACCGCCAGAAAGGCCTGCACCAGCGCCCAGTCGAGAGAGGAAAGCGGATTGTTCATTCAATACTGAATATCACATCTGCATTTTCTGGCAATTTTCATTCTGTGCTGAATACGCGAGCCTGTGCCTGATACCGGACAATGGAGATACCCCATGCAGAAAACCGCTCTCATCCTCGGCACTTCCGGCCGTTTCGGCCGCCACATGGCCGCCGCTTTCCAGGCGCGTGGCTGGAGCGTCACTCCCTTTGATCGTGCCCGCGATGACCTCGCGGAAGCCGCGCGCGGCAAGGATATCATCGTGCAGGGCTGGAACCCCTCCTACCAGCACTGGCAGGCGCAGGTGCCGGGGCAGACGGCCCGGGTGATCGCCGCCGCGCGTGAAAGCGGAGCGCGTGTGATCCTGCCGGGCAATGTCTATGTCTATGGGCCGGACATGCCGTCCCGCCTTGCCGCCGACACCCCCCACCGGGCGCAAAACCCGCTGGGGCGGGTGCGCCGGGAAATGGAGGCCGCCTGGCGCGCCTCGGGTGTGCCAACGATCCTGCTGCGCGCCGGCGATTTCATCGACATCCAAGCCTCGGGCAACTGGTTCGACCGGGTGCTGACCGCCCGCCTCTCCAGGGGCACGTTCACCTATATGGGCTCGTGGGATGTGCCCCATGCCTGGGCATTCCTTCCCGACCTTGCCCGCGCCGCCGTGGACCTGACAGAGCGGCGCGACCGGCTCGCCCGCTTCGAGGAAGTCCCCTTTCCCGGCTACACCCTGACCGGCACCGAACTGGCCGGCGCACTGGAGCAGGCAACCGGGCGCAGCCTGCGGCGCAAGTCGTTCAACTGGACCATGTTCCGCGCCCTCGCGCCGGTCTGGCCGCTGATGCGTCATGTGGTCGAGATGCGCTATCTGTGGGACGGCCCCCATGCGCTGGATGGCGAGCGGCTGCGCGCATTGCTGCCGGATTTTCGGCCAACCCCGCTCGTGGAAGCCCTGCGCCAGGCTGTTGCGGCATGGTGAGAGAAGTCCTGCTATCGCAGCAAATGACTAGCGGCTGTTAACCCTGTACCAGTTTTCTGGTTTTCCGGTTTTCCGGTTTTCCGCACTTGCCCGCCCTGTGGCCTCCCTATTGCCGCCGGCGCCTTGCGGGCTTGCGTTTGCGCATGACACGGTTGGACTTTTCCGACTTTTTCCCCAGCCCCAGCTGGTCACGCACCACGCGGGCTTTCACTTCTGCGACTTCGCCGCGTTTCAGCGCGCCCAGGCGGAAGGGGCCGTAGCTGATACGGATCAGCCGGTTGACGCTGAGGCCGACGGCTTCCATCGCCCGCCTGATCTCGCGGTTCTTGCCCTCGCGCAGGGCCACGGTGAGCCAGGCGTTCGCCCCCTGTTGGCGGTCGATGGCGATGTCCATCGGCTGGTAGCGCTGGCCCTCCACGGTGATCCCTTCGCGCAGGGGGGCGAGCATCTCTTCGCTTGGGCTCCCCTTGACGCGCACGCGATAGCGGCGCAGCCAGCCGGTGGCGGGCAGCTCGAGGCGGCGCTTGATCTCGCCGTCATTGGTGAGCAGCAGGAGGCCCTCGGAGTTGAGATCGAGCCGGCCCACGCTCATCACCCGGGGCATGTCCTCGGGAAGCGCGTCAAACACCGTCGGCCGCCCCTTTTCGTCGCGCGCGCTGGTCACCAGACCCGCGGGCTTGTGGTAGAGCCACAGGCGCACCGGCTCGGGGGGCGCGAGCGGGGCGCCGTCCACCTCGATCCGGTCGGCGGGGGTGACGTTCAGCGCGGGGCTTTCGATCGCCTGCCCGTTCACCCGCACCCGCCCGGCGGCGATCATCCGTTCGGCCTCGCGGCGGCTGGCGATGCCGGCGCGGGCCAGCACCTTGGCGATGCGCGCGCCTTTTTGCGTCGGTTTTTCCATGTGCCCCACATAAGCGGCCTTGCCCGAAAGGGAAAGGCTTGTCACACTGGGCCCATGAGCCCCTTTGCCTCGCCTATGCGCCTCGCCCTTTCCGAGGCCCGTGCCGCCGCCCGGCGTGGCGAGGTGCCGGTGGGCGCGGTGCTGGTGGATGCCTCGGGCCGGGTGGTGGCGCAGGCGGGCAACCGGACGCGCGAGAAGGCCGACCCCACGGCCCATGCCGAGATCGAGGCGATCCGCGCCGCCTGTGCCGCCGCCGGCAGCGAGCGCCTGCCGGGCCATGACCTTTACGTCACGCTCGAGCCCTGCCCGATGTGCGCCGCCGCGATCTCGGCCGCGCGTATCCGCCGGCTTTACTATGGCGCGGCCGATGCAAAATCCGGCGGCGCCATAGT
>JALWTH010000409.1 GCA_027082975.1 Paracoccaceae bacterium
ATTCTGTCCTGCTGAAGACCGGACAGAAGCAGCTGACCTGGAACGTCGTCTGCAGTCGTCCATCGGATGTGCTGTCCCGATTCTCCGACAACACTGGCGATCCGACAGTGTTCATTCGTGGTGATCGTGATCGATGCGGCGTCCAGTTCCGCCGGGATCGTGAACCTCCATTCTGCAAAGGCTGCGTGCTGAGAGACATTCAGTGTTGTATCGACGGCCAGTGGTCCGACCTTCGTCGAGCGTTCTGAGGAGTTGCCGGGAGTGCAGACAAACGAGATGCTCTGAGCTGTTCGGGGAAACAGCGTCCAGGTCAGATGAGAGCCGTCCTGTTCTGACTGGACGACCGCACTGGAACTGGTCACCTGAATATCCGGTCCGGTTGTCAGCTTCAGCTCATTCACCGCCGCCGGGAGCAGCTGCAGATCAAACCGCACCCCCGCGGGTGTGTGAAGCCCGTCGGCCGTCCAGGCCGCCCCCAGCCGAGGGAAGCCCGGTTCGGTCAGGCTTTCCGGGCTCAGCACCAGCACGATCAGCGCCGCCAGCGCCACCGCGTTGAGGGTGATCGCGCGCCGGTCGAACAGCAGCGCCAGCAGCATCGCCGCCACCATGATGAAGGCGCGCCGGGTGGCCACATTGCCCCCCGAAAGCGCAAGGTAGAAGGCGCCGGCGGCGAGCGCCACAAGAGCGGCGATCTTCTTTTCCGGCAGGCGCGCGCCAAGGGCCGGGAAAGGCAGCGCCACCAGCACCAGTATGAGGCGCATGGCGGCAAAGACGAAGCCGGTCAGAAGCCCCATATGCAGGCCCGAAATCGCCAGCAGATGGGCGAGGTTCGCGCCGCGCAGCGCCGCCAGCGTCTCCTGCGACATGCCCGAGCGGTCGCCGGTGGTCACCGCCGCGGCAAAGGCCCCGGCCTCCCCCGGCAGCATCGCCTGCACCGCGCGCGAAATCCGCGCCCTGAGCCGGGCCACGGCCAGTTCCGCCCCCCCCGGCGGCGGCGCCATTTCCAGCACCGGCACCCGCGTATAGCCCACCGCGCCGATCCGGCGAAACCACGCCATGCGCTGAAAGTCGAAGCCCCCCGGCTCCACCGCGCCCCCCGGCGGCGACAGATGCGCGGTGGTAGCGACCACCATCCCCGGCACCGGCGTCACGAAGTCCTGCCGGCCATGGAGCGAGATGCGCACCCGCGCCGGGATCGCCTCGGGGGCCATCCGCGCAAGGCGCACCCGGTCGAGGGTGAGGCGCAGGGCGTCGGACTGGCTGCGGTCGATGGCGACAATCCGCCCCTCCACCGGGCCGTAATAGCGATGCCCCAGCACCGGCGCGGCCACCTGCGCGCTGCGCGCGCCCGCCAGCACCACCCCGCCCGCGAGAAGCGCCAGCGCCCAGAGCAGCGGCGCCGCGCCCGGCCCCGCGCGCAGCGCCGCGAGCCCAGCGCCCAGCGCCAGCGCCGCGAGCGTCGCGAAGACCGGCGGCGAAGGCTCCACCGGCAGGCGAAAGTAGATCCCGATCCCGCAGCCCAGCAGCACCGGCGCCCAGACGAACAGGCGCCCGCGCGCGGCTTCGAGCCGACGGGTGAGCCAGACCAGCGCTGCCACCCTTGTTCTCTCCCCTGCCATTGTCTAGAAGCTCCATTCTAGCCGCATCATGGTTTCCAAAAGGTTAACGCATCCCATGCCCGCCCCCTCGCCCGAATCGCCCGAGCGCCCCGTCGTCACCCGCTTCGCTCCCTCGCCGACCGGCTTTCTGCATATCGGCGGCGCGCGCACGGCGCTGTTCAACTGGCTCTTTGCCCGCGGGCGCGGCGGGCGCTTCCTGCTGCGTATCGAGGACACCGACCGCGCCCGCTCCACCCCGGAGGCGACCGAGGCGATCCTCGAGGGGATGAAGTGGCTCGGGCTTGAGCATGACGGCGAGGCGGTGAGCCAGTTTGCCCGCGCCGGGCGCCATGCGGAGGTGGCGCAGGCGCTGCTTGAAAGCGGGCAGGCCTACAAGTGCTTTGCCACGCAGGAAGAAATCGCCGCCTTTCGCGAGCAGGCCCGGGCCGAGAAGCGCTCGACCCTGTTTCAGAGCCCCTGGCGCGAGGCCGACCCGGCCAGCCACCCGGACGCGCCCTTCGCGATCCGTCTCAAGGCCCCGCGCGAAGGCGAAACGGTGATCGACGACCGGGTGCAGGGGCGCGTGGTGATCCGCAACGACCAGCTTGACGACATGATCCTGCTGCGCTCCGACGGCACGCCCACCTACATGCTGGCGGTGGTGGTGGACGATCACGACATGGGCGTGACCCATGTGATCCGCGGCGACGACCACCTCAACAACGCCGCCCGCCAGAGCCTGCTTTACCGGGCGATGGGCTGGCAGGTGCCGGTCTGGGCGCATATCCCGCTCATTCACGGCCCCGACGGCAAGAAACTGTCCAAGCGCCACGGCGCGCTCGGGGTGGGCGAATACCGCCGCATGGGCTATCCGGCCCGCGCCCTGCGCAACTACCTCGCGCGCCTCGGCTGGAGCCACGGAGACGACGAATATTTCACCGACGCCGAGGCGCGCGCGTGGTTCGGCCTCGAGGGCATCGGCAAATCCCCGGCCCGGTTCGACTTCAGGAAGCTCGACAACCTCTCGGGCAAGCATATCGCGGCGATGGAGGGCGAAGAGCTGCTCGCCGCCGTGCAGGATTACCTTGCGTCACTTGGCGAGCCGATTTTGCAGCCGCAGCAAGCGCAGGATTTCCTGCGCGCCGCGCCGCTGGTGCGAACCGGGGTGAAGAAGCTCGACCAAGTGATTGACAAGGCGCATTTTATCCTCGCCAGGCGCCCGATCGACATCGACGAAAAGGCAGCGAAGAACCTCGACGATGTATCCCGCGGTATACTGAAGCAATTGACGCCGCAGCTGCAAAATGCTAGCTGGGAACGCGACGCGCTGGAAGGCGTGCTGAACGAAGCGGCCGCCGCGCACGGGCTGAGCTTCGGCAAGCTCGCAGCGCCCCTGCGGGCCGCCCTTGCCGGGCGCAGCGCCACGCCCAGCGTCTTCGACATGATGCTGCTGCTGGGGCGCGATGAGACCATCGCCCGGCTGGAACAGGCAGCGCAATCAACAGGATAGGCCCGGCCTGAGACCGCCCGGGCAGATGGACGAAAAGGAACACATATGCCCGAACCGACCGGAACCGCGAAACTGAGCTTTGCCGACAAGACCCTGGACCTGCCGATCTACAGCCCCACGGCGGGCCCGGACGTGATCGACATCACGACGCTCTATCGCGACGGCGGGGTGTTCACCTTCGACCCCGGCTATACCTCCACCGCGTCTTGCGAATCGAAGATCACCTTCATCGACGGCGACAAGGGCGAGCTGCTCTATCGCGGCTACCCGATCGACCAGCTGGCGGAGAAATCGCACTTTCTCGAAGTCTGCTACCTGCTGCTTTACGGCGACCTGCCCACCGCCCATGCGCTGGAGGATTTCGAGGCGCGGGTGACCAATCATACCATGGTCCACGAGCAGATGATCAGCTTTTTCAAGGGCTTCCGGCGCGATGCGCACCCGATGGCGATCATCACCGGGGTGATGGGGGCGATGAGCGCGTTTTACCACGACAGCCTCGACATCAACGATCCCGAGCAGCGCGAAATCGCCGCGATCCGCATGATCGCCAAGATCCCGACGATTACCGCCATGGCCTACAAGTATTCGGTCGGCCAGCCCTTCGTCTATCCGCGCAACGATCTCGACTATGCGTCGAACTTCCTGCGCATGTGCTTTGCGGTGCCGGCCGAGGAATACGAGGTGAACCCGATCCTGAGCCGGGCCATGGACCGGATCTTCACGCTGCACGCCGACCACGAGCAGAATGCCTCCACCTCCACCGTGCGCCTTGCCGGCTCTTCGGGCGCCAACCCCTTTGCCTGCATCGCCGCCGGTATCGCCTGCCTGTGGGGGCCGGCCCATGGCGGCGCCAACGAAGCCGCGCTCTCGATGCTGCGCGAGATCGGCAGCGTGGATCGCATCCCCGAATATATCGCCCGCGCCAAGGACAAATCCGACCCCTTCCGCCTGATGGGCTTCGGCCACCGGGTCTACAAGAATTTCGACCCGCGCGCCAAGGTGATGAAGCAGAGCGCCGACGAGGTGCTGGAGCTTCTGGGCATCCACGACAACCCGACCCTGCAAGTGGCGAAGGAGCTTGAGAAAATCGCGCTCGAGGACGATTACTTCGTGTCCAAGAAGCTCTATCCCAATATCGACTTCTACTCCGGCATCATCCTCGAGGCGATGGGCTTTCCGACCGCCATGTTCACCCCGATCTTCGCGCTCAGCCGCACCGTGGGCTGGATCTCGCAGTGGAAGGAGATGCTCGGCGACCCGACCCAGAAGATCGGCCGCCCGCGCCAGCTCTATACCGGCGCGACACGGCGCGATTACGTGGATGTGGAGGACCGCGAGGGCTGAGGGCTACGGCCCCGCTCGGGGAGGCGATTTTTCGCAGAAAAATCGTGCCTCCGGCGGGAGTATTTGGCGAAAGATGAAAGGGGCCGCGTTTTGCCGTGATGCGGTGACAGGCCGGGGCGCGGTTGACCGCGGCGGGGGGCTGGCGCATTCTGCGAGGCTGCGGGATGTGCGAAGGGGGCTGTCATGGTACCGATCGGCGAAGCGGCGCGTCAGAGCGGCGTGCATGTGGAGACCATCCGCTATTACGAGCGCGAGGGGATCATCCCGCCGCCCGGACGCGCGGCCAGCGGGCGGCGGCTGTTTGCGCCCGAGGATGTGGCCCGCCTGCGCTTCATCCGCCGCTGCCGGAGCCTGGGCTTTTCCATCGCCGATATCCGCGCGCTGATGGGGCTTGGCGGCGCCGAGGGGGCTTCCTGCGCCGAGATCGGCGCCATCGGCCGGGCGCAGCTCGAACAGGTGCGCGCGCGCATGGCCGAGCTTGCCCGGCTGGAGGCGGCGCTGGCCGAACTGGTCGCCGAATGCCGGGAGGGGCGCACGGCCTGCCCGATGCTGGAGGGGCTGATGCGGGAATGAGGCGCCGGCGCCGGCGGCGCCTGCCGCGTCGCTCAGCGCCCCTCGAACCGCGCCTTGCGCTTTTCGACGAAAGCCAGCACGCCTTCCTTGAAGTCGCGCGAGCGGCCGCATTCGCCCTGCAGGCGGGCTTCGAGCTTCAGTTGCGCCTCGAGGTCATTGTCGAACGAAGCGCGCAGGGCCCGCTTGACCCGGGCAAAGGCCTGGCTCGGCCCGTTTGCGAGATAGGCGGCGCGGGCGCGCCAGCGGGAGTCGAATTCGGCCTCCGGCACCGCCTCCCAGATCATCCCCCAATCGGCGGCCTGCATGGCGCTCACCGGCTCGGCGAACAGCGCCGCCCCCATCGCCCGCGCGAGCCCCACCTGGCGGGGCAGGAACCATGTCCCGCCCGCATCCGGGATCAGGCCGATCCGGGTAAAGGCCTGGAGGAAAAAGGCATTTTCCGAAGCGATCACCACGTCGCAGGCCAGCGCCAGATTGGCCCCGGCGCCGGCCGCCGCGCCGTTGACCGCGGCGATCACCGGCACCGGGCAGGAGGTGATTTCGGCGAGCATCGGCTCGTATTCGTCGCGCAGGGTGCGCTCGATATTGATATTGGCGGCATTGACCCGGTCGCCAAGGTCCTGGCCCGAGCAGAAGGCCTGTCCGGCCCCGGTCAGCACCACCACCCGCGCCTCTTTGCCGGCCCGGCGCACCGCGTGGGTGATCTCGGCGCGCATCTGCGTGTTGAGCGCGTTTCTCACCTCGGGGCGGTTCAGGGTGAGGATGCCGACGCGCTCGGCGATTTCCAGGGTGATGGTCTCGTAATGCATGGCAGGCCTCCTGTCCGGGCCAGATAGCCCGAAATGGCGGCGAAAGGAAAGCCGGACGCTGCGGCGGGGCGCCGATTTTTCTGCGAAAAATCGCTCCCCTCGCTCCCCTCAGCCGTCCAGCAATTCGCGCAGGCGGGCCTGTTCCTCTTCGCTCAGCGCCTCTTCCTGCGGCGCGCCGGCCCGGGCACGGCGACGCAGGTACAGCCCGGCGATCAGCAGCGCCAGCAGGAAAAGCGCCGGTCCCGCGCCCCAGAGCAGCTTGTTGGCGCCTTCGGTGGTGGGCTTCATCAGCACATATTCGCCGTAGCGCTCCACCACGTAATCCACCACCTGCCGGTCGCTGTCGCCCGCCAGCAGCCGCTCGCGCACCAGAAGGCGCAGGTCGCGGGCTATGTCGGCATTGCTTTCGTCGATATTCTCGCCCCGGCAGACCACGCAGCGCAGCCCCTGGCTGATCTGGCGCGCGCGCGCTTCCAGCGCCGGGTCGTCCAGCACTTCGTCCGGGTTCACCGCCCGGAGCGGGGCCACGGAGGCCATGAGCAGGGCGAGGGTGAGGAGCAGGCGTTTCAGGGCGCTCATTCGGCGGGCACTCCCTTGACTGCGCTGCGCCGCCGCCGCGCCGCGCCCGCCGCGACCCGGTAGCGCCGGTCGCTGAGGCTGAGGATGCCGCCCAGCGCCATCAGCAGGATCCCGGCCCAGATCCAGGCGGTAAAGGGCTTGATGAAGGTGCGCACGGCCCAGCCGCCGCCCTCCTGGGGATCGCCGATCACCAGGTAGAGGTCGCGCCACAGCCCCTGGTCGATCGCCGCTTCGGTGGTGGGCATGCCCTGCACCGGGTAGAGGCGCTTTTCGGGGCGCAGGACGGCGATTTCGCGCCCGTCGCGCGCAATGCGCATGGTGGCGGTGGTGGAGATGTAATTGGGCCCCTGAAGCCGCTCGACCTTTTCCAGCGTCACCTCGTAGCCCGCCACCTCGAAGCTTTCGCCCACCTGTGCGACGCGGATATCCTCGACCTGCCAGGCCATCAGCCCGGAAATGCCGATGAACACCACCCCGAGCCCGCCATGGCCCAGGAGCCGGCCCCAGTCGGCGCGCGGCAGGCGGGTGAGGCGGCCAAGCCTGCCGCCAAGCGCCCCGCGCCCGGTGCGGCTCCAGATATCCACCGCCGCGCCGGCGACCAGCCAGCTGCCCAGCGCCATCCCCACCGGCGCCAGCGCCGAGCGGCCGCTGCCCACCGCCCAGGCGAGGGCGGCCACGGCAAAGGCCAGCAGCAGCGCCGGGGTGAGCTTCTTCACCACGCCTGCGAGCCGCGCGCGCTTCCACGGCAGCATCGCGCCGACCGGCAGCACGACCGCGATTCCGACGATGAAGGGCGTGAAGGCGGCTTCGAAAAACGGCGCCCCCACGCTCAGCTTGCGGTCAAAGAACAGCTCTGCCGCCAGCGGCCAGATGGTGCCGATAAAGACCACGAAGGCCGCTACCGCCAGCAGGATGTTGTTCAAGACCAGCCCGCTTTCGCGGCTGAGCAGGCCAAACACCCCCCGCGCCTCCATCTCCCTTGCGCGCGCGGCAAACAGCGTCAGCGCGCCGCCGACGAAAAAGGCGAGGATCGCCAGCAGGTAGATGCCGCGCGTCGGGTCGCTCGAGAAGGCATGGACCGAAGTCACGATCCCCGAGCGGGTGATGAAAGCGCCGATCAGCGAGAAGCCGAAGCCGAGGATCGCCAGCAGGATGGTCCAGCTCTTCAGGCTTTCGCGCTTTTCCACCACGATCGCCGAGTGCAGAAGCGCGGCGGCAAACAGCCAAGGCATGAAGGAGGCGTTCTCCACCGGATCCCAGAACCAGAAGCCGCCCCAGCCCAGTTCGTAATAGGCCCACCACGAGCCCAGCCCGATGCCGATGGTCAGAAACATCCACGCCGCCAGCGTCCAGGGCCGGACCCAGCGCGCCCAGGCGGCGTCGATTCGCCCTTCTATCAGCGCCGCGACGGCAAAGCTGAAGGCCATCGAGAGCCCCACATAACCGAGATACAGGAAGGGCGGGTGAAAGGCGAGGCCCGGATCCTGCAGAAGCGGGTTGAGCCCCTGCCCGTCAAAGGGCGGCTCGGCCAGGCGTAGGAACGGGTTCGAGGTGAACAGGCTGAAGCTCAGGAACGCGACCCCGATCAGCCCCTGCACCGAGAGCACCAGCGCTCTCAGCCGGGGCGGCAGCGCGCCGCCGAACAGCGCCACCGCCGCGCCATAGAGCGCCACGATCAGCACCCAGAGCAGCATCGAGCCTTCGTGATTGCCCCAGACGCCGGTGACCTTGTAGAGCATGGGCTTGAGCGAATGCGAATTGAGCGCCACCAGCCGCAGCGAGAAATCCGAGGTGACAAAGGCATGCATCAAGGCGCCAAAGGCCAGCGCGATCAGCAGCGCCTGAATGAGCGCCGCCGGCACCGCCAGCGCCATCCAGTTCGTCCATCCCTTCTGCGCCCCCACCAGAGGCACCGCGAACTGCACCAGCGCCACGCCCAGCGCCAGCACCAGGGCGAAATGTCCAAGCTCGGTAATCATGCCCCCTCATAGCGTCTTTGGCCGCCGGCAACAACGCCGACTTCGCCCCCTCGCGGCTTTGTGTGCGCGCGCCCTCGCTCACACCGCGAGACAGATCCCCACCGACAGCGCCGCCGCGCCGAGCACCGGCACCGGCTCCGGCACCGGCTCCGGCACCGGGAAGGCCAGCCCGTACGGGCCAAACGAGCGGTGAATCACCGCGACAATGCCCGCACGATTGCCCTGCACGGCTTGTTTCAAGGCCGGTCCTGGGCTATCCTCCCCGTGCAGGGGTGCGAAGCATGTGCCTTCACCCCAGAGGATTGCCCCGGCGTTCGGCCTGCCTTTCGAGCCAGACCGCGATGTTCACCGACGCAGGAGGCAGGCATTTCTCAGGTGAACGTTGTCATGTGGGACATGTGGGAACGGAGTCATGAAAAACAAACTGCTCCTTGCACTTGCCGCAACCGCCCTTGCGGTTTCGACCGCCACGGCGGGCGACTGGGACGGCGGCTATGTCGGGGGCAACTATTCCTTTGCCAATGATACCGGGAGCCCCGCCAACCTGGCCGGCGTCTTGGTCGGGTATAACCGGGACATGGGAAGCCAGATCATCGGCGGCGAACTCGAAGTGGACTGGGTCCCCGGCTCGAGCGTCTCCTACACGTCGCTCAACCTGCGCGGCGGGTTCGAGGTCTCGGACAGTACCATGATCTTTGGCGTGCTGGGATATGGCATCAGAAACGCCGGAACGCAGAAAGCGGCAAGATTCGGCATCGGTGCCGAAGCGATGGTGACGGACAACCTGTCGATCCGCGGCGACCTGATGCGCTGGAACCAGATCGGCGGGGCCGACTATCTGAATGAACTGAAACTGGGCGTCGCGCTGCACTTCTGACCGCTGCCCCAAGGCAAACCACCCGGCCCCAGGCACGGGTACGGCGTACGGGCACGGGCACGGCCTGCGGGGCCGTTATTGCGCGGCTACACCAGCCAGTAGACCCCCGCAGACACGCCCACTGCCAGTGCCACCGGCACCAGAAACGCCAGCCCGTGCAGGCCAAACGAGCGGTGAATGACGGCGAAATGCAGCACCGCGCCGACGAAGTAGAACGGCAGGAAGGCAAACAGCACCGGGCTCATGCTGAGCCAGTCGGGCCGGCCCGAAAGCTGCACCACCCACCACCAGCCCATCACCGCGCCCGCGCCCGCCCAGCTATAGGCCATGCCCAGCGCCAGGGGCGTCGCGCGCACCACGAACAGCCACAGAAAGGTGGCGGCGATCATCAGCGCCATCAGGGTGATCGCCCCGTAGGCGACTTCGTAGACGGCGGCATAGCCGAACAGCTCGTAGCCCGCCTGAAACAGCGCGACCAGCGCCATCAGCAGCGTGAATGCCTGCTTCATTCGCCCAATACCTCCCGCAGCGCCGCGTCCAGTTCCCGAGCGGCTTTTTCGTGCCTTTCCAATGCCTTGCAAAGGGCGTTTCCGGCAAATACCCGGCTCAGCCAGGCCAGGATCCCGCGCCTTTTCGCACAGATCATCGCTTCTTCCTCCGGGGCAGGCGCTCGCGGATCATGGTGGACAGCTCGGCAAGTATCGCGGTGTTCTTGTCGAGCACCGCGCGGGTGGCGAGATCCTTCTGCATGTCGCGCCACAGGAGGTAGAAGACCAGCAGCGCCCAGGGGCCGTTTTCCGCGACCAGCTTGAAAAGGAGGTCAGTTGCCATCGGCGCTCTCCCCCTGCGCGCCGCCCTCCCCGGCC
>JALWTH010000410.1 GCA_027082975.1 Paracoccaceae bacterium
GCGCCGGCACAACCCGCCCCCGCACAACCCGCTCCCGCACAACCCGCGCTTGCCACGGCCCGGCCCCACCGCTAGGCTGGGCGCGACCGGCCCCATCGGACAGGACGCCCGAAATGCGCATCAAGGCTCTCGTCGCCATTACCACCCTGCTCGTCGGGCTGCTGCCATGCGGCCCGAGCGGGGCGCTTGCCGGACCGGGGGCAGATGACCTCCCGGCCGCATTCAGCTTTTCCGGCCAGAACGCCCCGACCTCCTTCGGTCTCGGGCTGGTGCCACGGGAGCGGCGCTTCAGCTACGGGCAGTTCGCCGAAAGCCGCGGCGAGCGGGCCGCGCGCACCTTCCGGCTGACGATGCGCGACATTCCCGGCGAGGTCGGGCAGATGCTGAGCTTTCCGTTTCGCGAGCCAGGCAAGACCGCACTGTTTGCGCTCGGCATCGGCGCGCTGGTCTCGGTGGACCGCACCACCACGATCTTCTGGCAGGACCAGGTGTCGCCGGTCTTCGACGGCTTTGCCCTGCCGGAGCTTGTGCCGGGGCTGACCAGCCGCGGAATTTCCGCCGAGAGCCAGTATCTGCTGGCCGGGCTCGGAGCGACCTATCTGGGCGGGCTGGCATTCAACGACGAGCGCGCCCAGACCGCCGCCCTGCTCTCGGGCAAGGCGATCGCCTATTCCTACCTGACCTCGCAGATCATCCTGAAGCCGATCTTCGGCCGCCTGCGCCCGGTGGACAATCTCTCCACCTTCAGCGGCACCGACCCGGACCGCACCACCGACCCCTGGGCCTTTGGCCATTCCAGCGGGATTTCCTTCGGCAACGAGATCCACGGCACCTCGATGCCCAGCTTCCACCTGACCCAGTATTTCGCCGTCGCCCGCATCTATGCCGGGATCTATGACAACAACGTGCTGCCCTACCTGGTGGCCGGCGCGCTCACCGCCTCCAATATCCGCGGCCACCGGCACTGGGTCTCCGACATGGTGGCCGGGGCGGCGATCGGGATCGGCATCGGCAACCTGATCCTGAACCAGTACGAAGACCGCAAGAATCTCAGCGATGGCGGCGTCTTCATGCCGGTCGTCAGCAGCCAGGGCGTGGGCTTCGCCTATACGATAGAATTCTGACCGGAATCATCCGGCCATCGGGCAAAGCCCCGGGCAGCAGGCAGATGCGCAAAGCGCCCAATGACGCGGGGGATTTGGGGGCCATCCGAGGCGCTTTTTCCATCCTCGGCCGCAGGCACTCTGCCCTGTCGCAGGCAAGATCCCGGTTTTCCGGTTTTCCGGTTTTCCGGTTTTCCGGTTTTCCGGTTTTCCGGTTTTCCGGTTTTCCGGTGAAAGCCGGAATCCGGATCGAAAACCCTGTCAAGCACTAGGCTCAGGACCCATCAATCCCGCGCTCACAGCGGCGCAGGCCAGTCAGCCCCACACTACCTTGCGCAGCATGTTCAGCGCCACCAGGGTCAGAAACAGCGCAAAGACCCGCCTGAGCGGCCTCGGATCCATGGCATGGGCGAGCCTGACGCCGACCGGCGCCGTCAGCATGGTCATCGCCACCACCAGCCCAAAGGCCGGCAGGTTCACAGCGCCGACGGTGAGCGGCGGGCGCAGCGGCGGTGCCGGCATCAGCAGGAAGCCCGCTACCGAAGGCAGCGCGATCGTCACCCCGAAGCCCGCCGCCGTGGCCACCGCCCGGTGGATCGGCACGCCGTAAAGGCTCATCAGCGGCACCCCGAAGGAGCCGCCGCCGATCCCCATCAGCACCGACAGAAAGCCCAGCACCGGCGCCATCGCCGCCCGCGCCGCGCCCCGGGGCATCGCCGCGCCCAGCCGCCATGCGCCGCGCCCGAGCCCCAGATAGGCCCCCACCGCCAGCGCCAGCGCGCCGAAGATCCCCTGCAGCACCGCCGAGCGCAGCGAAGCGGCGACCAGCACGCCAAGCACCGCTCCCAGCGCGATCCCCGGCGCCCAGCCACGCAGGATCGCCCAGTCCACCGCCCCCTTGCGGTGATGGGCCGAAAGCGAGCGCAGCGAGGTGACGATGATCGTCGCCAGCGAGGTGCCAAGGCAGATCTGCATCAGCTGGTCCGAACCATATCCCAGCGCCGAAAACATGTAGAAGAACGCCGGCACCAGGACGATCCCCCCGCCCACGCCCAGGAGCCCGGCAATCACCCCGGCAAAGGCGCCGATCCCCAGCAGCAGCACCGCCATGGGCAGGAGCGTGGCGATGCCGTTCATCCGCCCGCCTCCGCCCGCTCTCCCTCTTCCACCTGCCCGAGCGCCGCCAGCAGCAGTTCCGGCCCCGCCCCCTTGCGGGTCGCGCCCTCGGAGAGGATGCGCCGCCAGGCCCGCGCCCCGGGGCGGCCCGCAAACAGGCCCAGCATGTGGCGCGTCACCTCATGCAGGCGCCCGCCGGCGGCCAGATGCGCCTCGATATAAGGCAGCATCTCGCGCGCCACCTGCTGCGGCGTCTTCTCCGTCCCCGCGCCAAAAATCTCCCTGTCCGCCCCGAGCAGGATCGCCCCCGGCCGCTGATAGGCCGCC
>JALWTH010000411.1 GCA_027082975.1 Paracoccaceae bacterium
GGATCGGGGGGGCGAGCCACAGGCGGCGCGCCCCCCCGATCCAGCGCGCGAGCCCCGAAGCCGCGCCCCAGAACAGCGCCAGCCCGCCCGCCATGAACAAGAGCGCGAAGGGCGCCATCCAGCCGTAGCGCTCCGGTTCGACCAGAAAGGGCGAGATGAGCCAATTGAGCGTGCCGGCGAAATAGCCGAGCCCCAGCGCCCAGCCCGCCAGCGCGGCGCGGCGCGCGGTGGCGGCGCTGCGGGCGAGCCAGCAGCCCGCCGCGAGCCCGGCAATCCCCAGCCACCACAGGCCAAGGGGCGCATGTCCCAGCGAAGCCACCGCCCCCGCGCCGAGGCTGGCAGAGAACAGGAAGCGCCGCCCCGGCGCCTCAGCCACCGGAGCCACCAAAGCCGCCAGCGCCCCCGGAGCCGCCGCCGCCCCCCGCCCGCTGCGGCAGGCGGATGCGCGCCGCATCAAGCGCCTGCGCATCCACCACCTCGAATTCGGCCCCGCCCGGATGACCGATCACCTCGCCGCGCACCGGCACCCGGCCCGAAAGCAGGAAGACCAGCCCGCCCAGCGTGTCGATCTCGTCATCCTCCGGCGCCTCCCCGCGCAGGCGCATCCCGATCTCGGCTTCGAATTCGTCGAGCGGCGCGCGCGCCTCGGCCAGGTAGCAGCCCGGCGCCTCCTCGGCCCAGAACGGCCCCTCGTCGGTATCGTGCTCGTCCTCGATCTCGCCCACCACCTGCTCCACCAGATCTTCCAGCGTCACCAGCCCGTCGACTCCGCCATATTCGTCGATCACCAGCGCCATGTGGATGCGCTCGGCCTGCATCTTCTGCAGCAGCACGCCGATGGGCATCGAGGGCGGCGCATAGATGAGCGGGCGCAGCAGGGCCTTGAGGTCGAAGGGCGCTTGCTCGCCGTTGCGGCAGTCGAAGCCGTGGGTGAGGGCGAAATCCTTGAGGTGGACGAGGCCCACCGGGGTATCGAGCGTGCCGTCATAGACCGGCAGGCGGGTAAGGCCGCTGTCGCGAAACAGCGCCACCAGGTCGTCGCGGGAGATGTCCAGCGGGGCCGAGGTGATCTCGGCGGAGGGGATCATCACGTCTTCGAGCCTGAGACGCTTGAGATTGACCATGCCCGGCACGATCGGCTGGGCCGCGCCCTCGGAGGGAGCGTCGGCGCTGGCCGCCTCGCCCACATCTGCCGGTGAAAGCGCGCCGATGATCCGGCGCAGAAAGCCGCCCCCGCCCCTCTCTTGCCCTTCTTCGGCTTCCGCCTGCGCGCCCCGCGCCGCGGCAGAAGGTCCTTCGCCTGAATCGCCCATTGTCCCTTTCCAGATGCGGGGTCAGCCCCCCTCGTCTCCATATGGGTCCGAAATGCCCAGCTTGCCAAGTATTTCCACCTCCAGCGCCTCCATTTCGGCGGCTTCGGTCTCGTCAATGTGATCAAAACCCAACAGATGCAGGCAGCCATGGACCAGAAGATGGGTCACGTGGTCGCCAAAGGCCTTGCCCTGCGCGCCCGCCTCGCGCGCGCAGGTGTCATAGGCGATGGCGATGTCGCCGAGCTCCGCCGGGGCGGTTTGCGCGCGGATATCCGCCGGCGTCGCGCCCGCGCGCGCGGGCCAGGAGAGCACGTTGGTGGGGGCGGATTTGCCGCGAAACTCGGCGTTGAGCGCGGCGATGCGGGCATCGTCGCAGCCCAGCAGGCTGATCTCGCACAGCGCCGGGTCGAGGACGAGGCGCGCCAGCACCGCCCCGCAGGCCCGCTCGGCCAGGCCGGCAAGCCCCGCCTGCTCCCAGCGCGCATCTTCGATCAGTATTTCAAGGCTCATCCCGCCGGTCCCGTCCCTGGCGCTTTCGTGCCGGCGAAACATGCCGGCGATGGCGCATCATGCGGCAAAAGCCGGCCGCTGTCGAGCCGGTGCCGATCTGCTCAGGCGGCGAGGGCGGCGCCGATTTTTCTGCGAAAAATCGTGCCCCCCTCCCCCTTTGCGCCGATCCCGCGCGCATCGCCGCGCACATCACCTGGTGACGATCTCCGGCCCCATCAGCGTATTGGGCAGCCAGGTGGAGAGGAACGGGATATAGGTCACCATGACCAGGAACACCATCAGCACCGCGAGGAAGGGCAGCGCCGCGCGCACCACCTTCATCATCGGCATGCCCGCAACGCCGGAGGTCACGAACAGGTTGAGCCCCACCGGCGGGGTGATCATGCCGATCTCCATGTTCACCACCATGATGATGCCCAGGTGGATCGGGTCCACCCCCAGCTCGATGGCGATGGGAAAGACCAGCGGCGCCACGATCACGATCAGCCCCGAAGGCTCCATGAACTGCCCGCCGATCAGCAGGATCACGTTGACCACCACGAGGAACATGATCTTGCCGAAACCCGCGCTCAGCATGGCATTGGCGATGCTCTGGGGGATCTGCTCGTCGGTCAGCACATGCTTGAGGATCAGCGCATTGGCGATGATGAACATCAGCGTCACCGTCAGCCGCCCGGCCTCGAACAGCGTGTCGCGGGTGTCGCGGTGAAAAAGGGCGGTGACCAGCGCCTGCGGCTTTTGCAGCAGGTTGAGGCGGGCGCCGTCGTTGTTCTTTTCCGCAAGCGGCCCCATGTCGCGATAGACGAAGGTGGCGACCACAAAGGCATAGATCGCCGCCACCGCCGCCGCTTCGGTCGGGGTGAACAGCGCGCCGATCCCCAGGGGAGGGATGCCGTAAATGCCGAGCATGATGATGACGATCAGCATCAGCCCCCAGAAGGCATCGGCAAAGCTCTCCCAGACCTCGCGCCAGCCGGCGAAATCGCCCTTGGGCATGTCCCTGAGCGTGGCGATGACATAGATCGCCACCATCAGCATGAGCCCGGCGAGGATGCCCGGGATCACCCCGGCGAGAAACATCCGCCCCACCGAGACCTCGACCGCGCTGGCATAGACCACCATGACGATGGAAGGCGGGATCAGGATGCCGAGCGTGCCGGCATTGCAGATCACGCCTGCGGCGAAATCCCTGCTGTAGCCCACCTGGCGCATGGCGGCGATGACGATCGAGCCGATCGCCACCACGGTCGCGGGCGAGGAGCCGGAGAGGGCCGCGAACATCATGCAGGCAAACACCCCCGAAATCGCCAGCCCGCCGCGAAAATGCCCCACCACGGCGATGGAAAAGCGGATGATCCGCTGCGCCACGCCGCCGGTGGACATGAAGGTGGAGGCGAGGATGAAGAACGGGATCGCCAGGAGCGTGTAATGCCCGGCCTCGGCCTGGTAGAAGCTCTGCGCCACCGAAGCCAGCGAGGAATCGGAAAACAGCAGCAGGAAGATGATCGAGCTGAGCCCCAGCGAAATCGCGATCGGCACCCCGATCAGCAGGAAGCCGACCACCATGGCAAAGAGGAATACGACGTCCATCCTACTTCTCCTCCCCGCCCGCAACTCCGCCCGCAACGCCGCCCGCATCGTCGCCGTCAAGGGCGGCATCCACCGTTTCGCCGCTGCCGATTTCGGCAATGTCGTCCTCGACCTCGTGGCTGACGATCAGGCTGTCGGCGCGCCCGGTCCAGATCGCCCAGGTGGCCTGCAGAAAGCGCCACAGCAAGAGCGCCATGCCCACGGGCAGGATCACATAGGGCACCACGCGGGGCAGCTTGTCATAGCTTTCGCCGTAATTGATCCAGTCTTCCAGAAAGCGCAGGAAGCCGGGCATCGGCACCTGATCGGTGATGTAGAAGGAGCGCCCGCGCGCGTGCCAGTCGAAGCCGGTGGGAAACCAGCGCCCGGTGGTCGGCGGCAGCTCCGCATAGGGCGCCCAGTAATCCCATGCGCCCTTGAGCAGCAAAAAGGCATAAAGGACGCAGAAGAGCGCCGCCAGCAGCGCCACCGCCCGGCGCGCGCGCGGCGACAGGGTATTGGTGAGCGCATCCACGCCCAGATGCGCCGTCACCTTCACCCCGTAGCTGACCCCGAACAGCACCAGCCAGGCAAACAGGATCAGCACCACTTCGAGGCCCCAGACCAGCATCGAGTTGAACACGTAGCGCAGGATCACGTTGACAAAGGTGAGCACGGTCATCAGCCCGAGCAGCAGGGCGATCGCCGTCTCCTCGAAGCTCGCGCGTTTTCGCGATTGGCGCATGGTCCCCTCCCGTATCGCAGCCGGTGTTCCGGTCTGCATCCGCACGGGCGGCGGTGCGCGCCGCCGCCCGGTTTCTCTCGGCCGCCCCCGCGCGGGAGCGGCAGGCCGGCAAGCGGCCTAGGGAGCCTAGTGCATGGCGTTGATTTCCTGGGCGGCGGCGATGTTTTCCTCGCCCACGTCGCCCTTGAACTGCTCCCAGACCGGCTTCATCGCATCGACCCATGCCTGGCGCTGCTCCGGCGTCAGCTGGCGCACCACGCCGCCGGCGTCGATGATCGACTGCTTGGCCGCCTCGTTCACCGCAAAGGCCTCGGCATTGCGGGTCGCGGTCACCTCGTCGAGGATCTGCTTGAGCTGGCTGCGCACGTCTTCGGGCAGGCCTTCCCACCAGTCCACATTGGTCACCACCAGGTAGTCGATGATGCCGTGATTGGTCTCGGTCACGCCGTCCTGCACCTCGAAGAACTTCTTGCCGTAGATGTTGGACCAGGTGTTTTCCTGCCCGTCCACGACCCCGGTCTGCAGCGCGCCATAGACCTCGGAAAAGGCCATCGGCTGGGCGGTGGCGCCGAGCGCCTCCATCTGCGCGATCAGCACGTCGGAGGGCTGCACGCGGAACTTGAGCCCGGCCGCGTCAGAGGGCAGGATCAGCGGCTTGTTGGCCGAGAACTGCTTCATGCCGTTATGCCAGAAGGCCAGGCCCAGCAGGCCCCGGCGCACCATGCTTTCCTTCAGCGCCTGGCCGGTCTCGGACTGCTGGAAGGCATCCACCGCGTCCATGTTCTTGAACATGAACGGCAGGTCGAAGATGCGGAAGCGCTTGGTGAAGGCCTCGAATTTCGACAAGGAAGGCGCCGCCATCTGCACGTCGCCCTGCAGCATGGCTTCGAGCACCTGGTTGTCGTTGTAGAGCGTGGAGTTCGGATAGACCTCCATGCAGGCCTTGCCGTCCATCTCCTCGTTCACCCGCTTGGCCAGCAGGGTGGCGGCGATGCCCTTGGGGTGGCGGTCGGTATTGGTGACGTGGCTGAACTTGATGACGATTTCGCCCTCGTCGCAGCCCGGCGAGGCCAGCGCGGTGCTGGCGCCGAGGCCGAGCGCGACGGTTGCGGCGGCGGCAATGGTCAGGAATTTCATGGCTCTTGTCCTCCCAGACAGAAACAGGTTGGGCGCCCGGGCGGGCGCATGGGGCGATTGGGCCATGAAAGGCGGGCTGGCTCAAGCAAAAGTGACGCGCGCGAGGGCGGCGATTTTTCTGCGAAAAATCAAGGCGGTGGAGCGGGAGGCGCGGATCCCGCCGCGGTGGCGCGGGGGGATGTGCGGATATTCGCACGCGCGCAGGCGGCATATGTGTGAAAATCCGCACATTTCGGGCGAATCCCCCCAGCGGCGCCCCTCAGCGGCGAAAGTCCTCCGGGCGCAGGCGGTGGCGGGCGAGCTTGTCGTAAAAGGTCTTGCGCGGCAGTTTCAGGGCCGCCGCGGCGCGGCTGGCATGGCCCTGGTGCTTTTCCAGCGCCTCGATCAGCAGCGAGCGTTCGACCCGGGCGAGGCGCTCGGCGAGGCCGAGGCTTTCGTCGGGCGCGCGCTCGCTCTCGAGCCCCATGGCAAAGCGCATCGCCGTATTCATCAGCGCGCGGGCATTGCCGGGCCAGTCGCGCGCCATCAGGCTGGCGGTATATTCGGGGGTGATCTCGGGCGCTTCCAGCCCGGCCTGTTCGCAGGCCAGCGCGACATAGTGGCGAAACAGCACCGGGATGTCCTCGGGCCGCTCGCGCAGGGCCGGGATGCGGATGCGCAGGATGTCGAGCCGGTAGAACAGGTCGGCATTGAAGCGCCCGGCCTCGGCCTCCTGTTCGAGCCGGCGGCAGGTGCCGGCGATCAGGCGGGTGCCGGCGGGGCGGTCGAGATGGTCGAGCAGGGCGAACTGCACCTCCGGGGCGAGGGCCGCCACCTCGTCGAGAAACAGCGTGCCGCCGCGCGCCGCCGACAGCCCCTCGGCCAGCCCGGCGCGGTCCAGCCCCGCCGCGGCGAGCTTGACGAAGGGCCGGGTGGCGTCGCCCGAGAGCTGGTGAATCGCGTCGGCCACCTTGGACGTGCCCGATCCCGGCTCGCCGCAGATCAGCACTTCGGCCTGGCTGCGCGCGGCCAGGCGCACCCGCTGGCGCAGCTTTTCGGCCAGCGCGGAATTGCCGTGCAGCAGGCGCGCGGCGGCATCCCCGCTCTCGCAGCGGCGCGCCTGGCGGCGGTTTTCCAGCACCACCGCGCGCTGCTGCAGGGCGCGCTCGAGCACCGCCATCAGATCGCCCGGCTCGCAGGGCTTTTCGAGAAAGGCATAGGCGCCCCCCTTCATCCCGCGCACCGCCATGGGTATGTCGCCCTCGCCGGTGAGCAGGATCACCGGCAGGTCCGGGTCCACCTTGCGGGCAAGTTCGAGCAGGGCGAAGCCGTCGCGCCCGGGCATGCGGATATCGGAGAGCACCACGCCGGGGAAATCGGCGCGGATATGGTCCTTGGCCTCGATATAGGAGGCGGCGGTGACCGGCTCCCGCCCGCCCAGTTCGATGGTCTGGGCCAGTGCTTCGCGCACCATGGCGTCGTCATCGACCAGCAGCACCTTGCCCGTCATGCCGCCGCCTCCCGCTCGTCCCAGGTCTCGAGCTCGACGCTGAAGCACGCCCCCTCGCCGGTATTGCGGGCGCGGATATTGCCGCCGAAGCTCTGCACCAGCCCGTAGGAGATCGACAGCCCCAGCCCCATGCCTTCGCCGCCTTCGCCGCCTTCGCCGCTGCCCACTTCCTTGGTGGTGTAGAAGGGCTCGAACACCTTTTCGGGCTCGGCAATGCCGGGGCCGGTATCGGTGACATGCACCGCCAGACGCCCGCCGGCCCGGGCGATGTCGATACGGATGCGCCGCGCGCCCGCCTGCCCGGTCATGGCATCGGCGGAATTGGTGATCAGGTTGACGAAAACCTGGGTCAGGCGCACATCGCCCGCGCGCACGAAGAGCGGCGCCGGCGGCGGTGTCCAGTCCAGCGCGACGCCCTCGCGGGCGAGGTGGGATGCGGTGAGTTCTGCAGCGTTTTCAATGACCTGCACCAGATCGACGCGGCCCACCGGCTCGGCCTCGTTGCGCGCGAAAGCGCGCAGGTTCTGGATGATCCGCCCCATGCGCCGGGCGAGGTCGGAAATGCGGCCGAGGTTCCGGGCGGCTTTCTCGGGATCGCCGCGCTTCAGGAACTGGGCGGCGTTCTCGGCAAAGGAGCGGATCGCCATCAGCGGCTGGTTGAGCTCGTGGCTGATCCCGGCGCTCATCTGGCCCAGCGCGCCGAGCTTGCCGGCCTGCACCAGGTCGGCCTGGGCCTGCTTGAGCGCCGCTTCCGCCTCGCGCCGCTCGCCGATCTCGCGGGTCAGTTCGGCATTGGCCGCGACCAGCGCCGCGGTGCGCTCGGCGACCCTGCCTTCCAGCTGGGCATTGGCCTCGGCCAGGGTGCGCCGGCGCTCGGCGGCGAGAAACAGAAAGGCGCCGAAGACCAGCACCAGGGCGGCAGCCACCGCGGCCTGCAGCGCGGCGCCGTGCCGGGCCGGGGCGGTCGCGGCGAGGATCTCGGCGCTGAGGCCGATCACCGGCAGCGACTGGCTGAGATGCAGCGCCTCGGCGGGCAGGTAGGGGCCGGCATCGAGGCGCCAGATGTCGTGCCCGGCAAGCCGGCGGGGGGCATGGCCGAGAAAGCCCGGGCCGGTGCGGTCGCGCAGGAGCACTTCGGAGCGGTTCGAGACGATCACCCGCCCGGCCCCGTCGGTGAAGAACACCACCGCCGGGCTGGTCGGCCAGTTCTGCTCGAAGCGCAACACATCCACCTCGGCGATCACCGCGCCGCGTGCCGGGCCCGGCGCGGCAAAGACCGGCGCGGCAAAGGCAAACAGCCGCCGCGCCTGCCCGTCAGCGCGCCCCTCGATGCGGCTCGCGGTGCCCAGCGCGCCGTTGAGCGCGCGCAGCAGCGGCTGGCGGCGGCGGTCGAGCGCCTGGCCGACAAGGCCGGGATCGGAGGCGGCGACGATGCGCCCGGACCTGCCGACCAGCGCCAGCGAGGAAGCGCCGGTCTTGTCGGCCACCTCGCGCAGCAGGGCATTGGCCGCGGCCGCCTCGCCGCGCCCTTCGAGGCGCGCCACCAGCACCGGGTGTTCGGCCAGCACCACCACCAGGTCGCGGGTGCGAAACAGGTGGCTGGTCAGCCGGTCCGAAGCCAGGTCGAGATCGCTTTGCGCCTTGGCCGCAAGCTGGGCGAGGGCGCCGCGCCAGGCCAGGTGCCAGACGCCGAGGCTCACCGCCGCCAGCGTGGCGGCAAAGGCAAGGATCCAGAGCGGGCGGCGGGTGGTGAACATGGGTGCAGGTTAGGACGCCGCCACCCGGACCACAAGCGCCCCGGAGGGGGGCGCTCCCAGCCCGCCCGGCCTATTTCAGCCGGGGCGGCTTGTCCGGGTCCGAGCCCGGCGGTGGAGGGGGCGCCGAGATGGTCGGCGCCGGCGGCTCCGGCAGGGGGATTTCCTCGCCCGCCTCCGCCAGTTCGGCCTCGGCGCGCGAGCCGGGGGCGACGAACAGGGTGGAGAGCGCCAGCGCCGCCCCGGAAAAGGTCAGCGCCTCCTGCGCGGCGCGGGCCAGGCCCTGCTGGCTTTCTCCGGGCACGCCGGAGAGCCCCAGCACCGCGCCTTCGCCCCCGTCTGCAAAGCGCGCCCTGGCCAGCCATGCCCGCGCCCCGAGCGCGCCGGCCGAGGCGAGCTTTTCGCGCAGGGCCGGCAGCAGGGCGCGGGTGGCGTCGTCGGGCGGCGACAGGGATTGCAGGCGCTCGCGGCTCTCCTCGGGCGCTTGTGCAAGCGCCCCCTTGAGCCAGTCCATCGCCTCGGCGGGGATCAGGATCGAGCTCGGCGCGACCCCGAGATTGAGCCCGAGCCCGATCCCCTGCCCCGCCAGCATTTCGGCAATCGCGCGCCCGGGCAGCGCCGCATAGGGGGCCGGGGCCTCGGCAAACCCGGTCAGCCGCTCCTCGCGGTCGAAGACCAGCGCGAAGCGCTCGCCCTCGAGGTCGAGGATTTCCGGGCTGATGGCGCCCGGCCCGGCCGGCTCTTCGCTGAGCAGCACGAACAGCTCCGCATCGGCCAGCGCGCCGTAAAAGGCAAGCCGCGCGGCGTCATCCTCGAGGTCGGCCTGCATGGCGGCATGGGCGGTATCGAGCCGGGTTTCGCTCATTTCAGCACCTCCTCGATGCGGGCGCGCAGGGCGGGCAGAAGCTCGGCTGCGAACCACGGATTCTTCTTCAGCCAGGCGGTATTGCGCCAGGAAGGATGCGGCAAGGGGAAAAGCGCGGGCGCGTGGTCGCGCCAGGCGGCGACGGTCTCGGTGACGCCGGCGCGGGTCTTCAGGTGCCATTTCTGCGCGTGGCCGCCCACCAGCAGGGTGAGCGGCGCCGCGCCGAGGAATTCGTCCACCCGCGCGCCCCAGGTGCGGGCGCATTGGGGCGGCGGGGGCAGGTCGGCACCGCGCGCGTCATAGCCGGGAAAGCAGAAGGCCATGGGGGTGATCGCCAGCTTGCGGCGGTCGTAGAAGGCTTCGCGCTCGAGCCCCATCCACTCGCGCAGGCGCTCGCCGGAGGGGTCGTCGAAAGGCCGCCCCGATTCGTGCACCCGCGCCCCGGGCGCCTGGCCGATCAGCCGGATCGGCGCGCCTTTCTCGAACCACACCACCGGGCGCGGCGCATGGGCGGTGGCGGTGGCGGCAAAGCGGTCGGCGCACAGGCGGCAGGCGGCGATTTCGGCGCGCGGGTCCATCGCTCAGGCGAGATAGACCACGACCAGCATCACGCCGAGGATGATCGCCAGCCACTCGACCATCGAGCCCGTGGGCCAGACATGGGCCAGCCGCCCCTCGGGGCCGGAGCGCGCGCGGATAAAGCCCATCGCCGCCGCGCGCAGGGCGCCGACCGCCGCCGCGCCCGCGCCCCAGATGGCGCGCACCAGGGCCGCCACCGCGCCCAGCACCGCCGGCGCGGCGCGGCGATAGAGCCAGTCGCTGTCCAGAAGCGTGCCGCGCTTCTCTCCGGGATGCAGGCCGAAGCGCATGGCCAGCGCAAAGGCCACGACCCCGAACAGCAGAAGCTGCATCTGCCCGACCACATGATAGCCGCTATAGGGGTGGTATTCGACCGGGTAGGGCAGCAGGGCATAGAGCAGCCCCGGCGCCAGCCCGATCGCGATGCACATCGCCGCGGTCAGCCCCATCGCCAGCAGCATGTGGCGCGGCGCCTCGGCCGGGCGCCTGCCGCTGTCATGGGCGAAGAAGATGAAATAGGGGATCTTGATGCCCGAATGGCTGAGCACCGCCGCCGAGGCAAAGACCAGCGCGCCCCAGACCGGCCACAGATGCGCGTCGCTGGCCGCCGACAGCACCATCGACTTGGTGACGAAGCCCGAAAACAGCGGCACGCCCGAGATCGACACCGCGCCGATGACGGCCATGATCGCGGTCAGCGGCATGGTGCGGTAGAGCCCGCCCAGTTCGGTCGCCCTGGCGGTGCCGGTGCGGTAAAGCACCGCCCCCACCGACATGAACAGCAGCGCCTTGTAGAGAATATGCGCGAAGGCATGCGCGGCGGTGCCGTTGAGCGCCATTTCGCTGCCGATGCCGATCCCCACCACCATGAAGCCCAGCTGGTTGTTCAGCGAATAGGACAGCACCCGGCGCATGTCGTTCTCGACCTCGGCGAAGAATACCGGAAACACGGTCATCACCGCGCCGATCCAGATGAGTATCTCGGTGCCGGCAAAGCCGCGCGCCAGCGCGTAGATCGCCAGCTTGGTGGTAAAGGCCGACAGGATCACCGTGCCGGTGACCGTGGCCGCCGGGTAGGCGTCCTGCAGCCAGTTGTGCAGGAGCGGAAAGGCGGCCTTGATCCCGAAGGCGAGGAAAATGAGCCAGGTGGCCGGCGAGCCCAGCCTCATCAGGGTGAAGTCGAGGCTGCCGGTCTCGCGCCAGTAGAGCGCCGCGCCGGCCAGCAGCAGCACCCCGGACAGCACCTGCACGACCAGGTAGCGCATCCCGGTGTGAAAGGCGCCTTCGGTGCGCCGCGCCCAGATCAGAAAGACCGAGGCGATCGCCGTGCCTTCCCACCACAGAAACAGCGTGATCAGGTCGCCGGCAAAGACCGCCCCGATCGCCGCCCCGGCATAGAGCAGCGCCGCCACCTGCTGCACCCGGTCGCGCAGATGCCAGGCATAGAGGTTGCCCAGCACCGCGATCAGGGTGAAGATCAGCGCGAAGATGCGGCTGAGCCGGTCCACCCGCATCAGTTCCAGCTCCAGCCCCATCAGGGCGAGCGGCATCAGCCGGCCCTCGGGCAGGGTCCAGACCTGCCAGGCGGCCAGCGCCGGCAGGCCGACCAGCAGGGGCGGGCGCAGGCGCGCCGGCAGCACCGCCGCCAGCAGCGCGCCCAGCAGGAACAGGAAGGCGGTGGGCAGGGCGGACAGGGCGGAAAGGGCGGGCAGGGTGTCAGGGCTCACGGTCGCGCACCTCCAGCTGATCGGCGGGGTATTGCTCCGCATTGACGGCGCTGCGGCCGTAATAATCCTCCTGCCGCCCGAGCAGGGCGCGCAGCAGCCGGGCGACGATGAGGACCACGCTCAGGCTGACGAAACCGGCCAGCGCGTAAAAGCCGCCGAAGCTCTCGGGCGGCGCCTTGGCGTGCATGTCGATGGCGAAACCGGCGCCCAGCGCCAGCGCGGCACCGGCGGCGAGCGCCTTGAGGAAGTGCCTTTCGACGAGGCCCAGCAGGCGGGCGAGGGGGGGCAGGTTCTCGCTCATGGCGCGACCTCCGCGATGGGGGCGAGGAAATCGGTGACCGCCCCGGCGCAGAAGAACAGCACGACGCAGAGCAGCGCGGTAAAGGCCGGCGGCCCCCAGACCAGCGGGCCCGCCTCGCTCCACGCCTGCGGCGTGTCCTCGGCCGGGGGCAGGAAGAAGGCGCGTGCGACGATGGACAAGAGGTAGGCGATATTGAGGAGCGATGAGAGCATCAGCACGCCGATGATGATCCACTGCCCGGTGTCCGCTGCGGCAAGGATCAAGAGCCATTTCGACCACGCGCCCGCCAGCGGCGGCAGGCCGATGATGGAGAGCGCGCCGATCAGGAAGGCGCCGAAGCTCACCGGAAGCGCGCGGCCGAGCCCGTCGAACTGGCTGATCTCGGTGCGGTGCGTGGCCACATAGATCGAGCCCGCGGCCATGAACAGCGTGATCTTGCCCACCGCATGGGTTGCGATATGCAGGCCGCCCCCGAGCACGCCCATCGAGGTCGCAAGCGCCATGCCAAGGGTGATATAGGCAAGCTGGCTGACGGTCGAATAGGCGAGCCTTCGCTTGAGATTGTCCTGCCGCATGGCGATCACGCTGGCGGCGATGATCGTCCAGGCCGCAAGCCACATCAGCCAGGTGGAAG
This sequence comes from Paracoccaceae bacterium, assembly GCA_027082975.1. GTDB lineage: Bacteria > Pseudomonadota > Alphaproteobacteria > Rhodobacterales > Rhodobacteraceae > JAAEUB01. The sequence continues at coordinate 12,624 of JALWTH010000411.1, forward strand.
CGCCGGTCTCGGCCAGGAAACCGGTGCCGAAGATGTAGATGCCGACCTTGAGCATGGTGAACACCCCGGCCTTGACCACCGCCACCGCGTGCAGCAGCGCCGAGACCGGCGTGGGTGCGACCATCGCCGCCGGCAGCCAGCGGTGAAACGGCATCAAGGCCGCCTTGCCGATCCCGAACGCATAGAGTGCCAGCAGCACCGGCACCAGCGAGGCCGGCAGATGGCCGCTGAGGATGCCGCCCGGGGTGAAGTCCAGCGTGCCGGCGGCAACCCAGGTCCAGACCACCGCCACCAGAAACAGCCCGATCGAGGTGCCCATGAGGATGCCCAGATAGGTCTTGGCGCCGCTGAGCGCCTCTTGCGTGCCCTTGTGGGCGACCAGCGAGAAGGTCGAGAGCGTCAGAAGCTCGTAGAACAGGAAAAGCGTGAACATGTTGGCGGCAAAGGCCAGCCCCATGGTGCTGGCAATGGCGAGGCTGAAGGCGGCAAAGAAACGGGCATGGCCCTTTTCGCCATTGCCGCGCATGTAGCCCACGCCGTAGATGTGGGTGACGATCCAGAGCCCCGAGGCGATCAGCGCGAAGATCAGCCCCAGCGGCTCGATGGCAAAGGCGATGTCGAGCCCCGGCATGACGGTGAGCGCGCGCATGGTGGCGCTCGCCTCGCCGCCCGTCCGGCCCAGGATCGTCAGCACGGTCGCGAAGGTGGCTACCGCCGCCAGCAGGGTGAGGGCGTCGCGCAGGTTCTGCTGGCGCGCGAGCAGCACGTTCTGCAGCCCGGCGGCCAGCGGGATCGCCATGCTGAGGCCTATGAGGGTCGCAAGTTCCATCACCGCCCCACCCCGCCGGAAATCACGATCTCGCTGGCCCCGTGCATCAGCGCCTCGGCCGCGGTGCGGGCCGCGCCCACGGTCCACTCGGCCGAAAGCCCGAACCAGATCGTCGCAATCGCCATGACCCAGATCGGCACCAGCATCGCGAGCGGGGCTTCGCGCCGGTCCACGTCGTCGCGGGGGCTGCGCAGATAGGCCACCTCGATCCCCTTCCACACATAGACCACCGCCAGCAGCGAGGAGGCCACCACCAGGAGCGCCAGCCACCACCAGCCCTTTTCCAGCGCGCCCTGCACCAGCAGCCATTTGGAGACGAAGCCGGCGGTGCCCGGCACCCCGATCAGGCTGAGCCCGCCGATCACCCCGGCGGCGCTGGTCAGGGGCATGACGCGGCCGATCCCCTCGATATCGCGGTAAAAGGCACCGCCCGCGCGCAGCACATAGGCGCCGATCACCATGAACAGCGTGGCCTTGGTGATGGCGTGGTTGAACAGGTGCACGATGGCCCCGGAAAGCGCGGTCTGGCTCAGCATGGCGATGCCCAGCAGCATGTAGCCGACCTGGGCGATGGAGCTGTAGGCGAGCATCTTCTTGAAATTGACCTGAAAGATGGCGATGAAGCTCGCCGCGAACATCGCCAGCAGCGCCAGCGGCAGCACCACCAGGCCGAGCGCCGAGGCCTCGAACGGATAGGCCGGGCCGAACACGCTGAACAGGAAGCGCAGCATCACATAGACCGCGACCTTGGTCGCCGTGGCGGCGAGAAAGGCGCTCACCGCGCTCGGCGCATAGCTGTAGGCGCCCGGCAGCCACAGATGCAGCGGGTACATGGCGACCTTGAGCCCCATGCCGACGAGGATGAAGGCGAAACCGGCATGGATGGTGCGGTTGCCCGGCTGCTGGGCGATCAGCTGGGCCAGATCGGCCATGTTCAGCGTGCCGGTGGACATGTAGAGAAAGCCGATGCCGATCACGAAGAACGTGGCCCCGGTCGTGCCCATCAGCAGGTAGTTGAAGGCGGTGGTCAGCGCGCGCTTGTCGCGATAGGCGCCCATCGCCACCAGCACATAGGTGGAAAGCGACGATATTTCGAGAAACACGAACAGGTTGAACGCATCGCCCGTGGCGCTGACGCCGAGCAGCCCGGCGAGGGCGAGCAGGAACAGGGCGTGAAACAGCACATGCTGGCGCGCGGGGATCTCGGCGGCGATGGAAGCGCGCGCATAGGGCAGGATCGCCACCGCGATGGCGGAGACGATCACCATGACAAAGGCATTGGCCGCGTCGATCCGGTATTCGATGCCCAAGGGCGGCGCCCAGCCGCCGATATGGTAGCTGATCGCCGCGCCCCCCAGCACCTGCGAAAGCAGGGCGAGCGCGGCGGCGAGCGAGAAGAGCGCGGCGGCAAAGGTGACCGGCCAGGCCAGCCGGCGCGCGCCCAGCAGCACCACCAGCGGCGCGGCCAGAAACGGCACCAGCACCACCAGCGCCGGCAGGTGGTCCATGAGCCCCGGCGCCTGCTCCGCCGCCTTCCCGGCCGCCTGCGCGGCCTCGGCGCCGTGGCCGGCCAGCGCCCCGCTTGCCGCTTCGCCGCTCATTGGCTGCCCTCCCCGAACACTTCGCCATACTGGCGCCGCTCGCGGGCGGCGATCTCCTGTTCGGCCTCCCAGATGCCCTGCTCCTCGATGGTGCCGTATTCCTCGCGGATGCGCACGATCAGCGCCAGCGCCAGCGAGGTGGTGGCGATGCCCACGACGATGGCGGTCAGCATCAGCACATGCGGCAGCGGGTTGGTATAGACGGTGGCCGGGTCGATCTCGCCGTGGATGGGAAAGATCGGCGCGGTGCCGCCCGCGACCTTGCCCATGGATATGTAGAGCATGATCACCGCCGACTGGAACATGTTGAGCCCGATCACCTTCTTGACGAAGTTGCCCCGGGCCACGACGATATAGAGCCCGGTCATCATCAGCAGCACGAACAGCCAGTAATTGGCGTGGCCGACGAGGTATTCCCAACTGACGCCCTGCTGCATCATCGCCCTCACCACTCCTCGTCGCCGATCACCGGGGTGCGCCCGACGAAGGCGTAGTAGATCGACAGCATCACCGCGGTCACGGTGATGCCCACGCCGCCCTCCACCAGCAGGATGCCCAGCTCCTGGCCGTGCTCCGGGTCGTGGGCGTTGAGCGCCGCGTAGTCGAGGAAATTGTACCCCAGCAGCAGCGCCGCCACCCCGGTGCCCGCATAGAGCAGCAGGCCCAGCGCCATGGCCCGGTGCACCAGCCAGGGCGGCATCACCCGCTGCACGGTTTCGACCGAAAAGACCAGCCCGTAGAGGATGAAGGCCACCGCCAGGATCACCCCGGCCTGAAAGCCGCCGCCGGGCGAATAGTCGCCATGAAACTGCACGTAGAAGGCAAACAGCATGATGGTGCCGGCGAGGATCTTGGTGATGACCCTCAGGATCAGGTGGTGGCGCATCAGCTTTCCTCCTCCTCGCCGCGCCGCCGCCGGCGCGCGAGCGCCGCAAGCAGCGCCACCACGCCGATCCCGGCGGTAAAGACCACCGCGGTTTCGCCCATCGTGTCATAGCCGCGATAGCTGGCGAGAATCGCGGTGACGATATTGGGCACGCCGATCTCATGCGGGATGCGCTCGAGATATTCGGGCATGACATGCCGCATGGCCGGCGCGTTCGGATCGCCGAAATCCGGCATGTCGAGCGTGCCGTAGATCAGCGCCGCGCCGGTGACGGTGACCACGAAGAGCGGCAGCCAGGGCTTGTGCGCGGGCGCGCGCTCGTAGCGGCTGGTCAGCGCCAGCGTGCCCAGCATCAGCACGGTGGAGATGCCCGCGCCCACGGCGGCCTCGGTAAAGGCCACGTCCACCGCGTCCAGCGCCACGAACAGCGCCGCCGAGACCAGGCTGAAGCCCCCCGACAGCATCGCCAGCGCAAACAGGCTGCGGGTGCGCACCGCCATCAGCGCAATCGCCACCAGGAAGGTGAACAGCGATATGTTGATGAAGGTCTCTATGGCGCGCGCTCCGGTTGCGGGTCGGGCGCAAGCTCGAGCGGCTCGTCCGCCTCCAGCCCCTCGCCCTCGCGCGGGCGCAGCCCCGAGACTAGCGCGGCATTGGCCGTGGCATGGGTCGAGGTCGGCCCGGTGAGAAACAGGAACAGGCCGATAATGACCAGCTTGACCGTGACCAGGCCGAAGCCCGCATGGACCGCCATGCCGAGAAACAGCAGGATCATCCCGGCGCTGTCGGGGATCGAGGCCGCGTGCAGTCGGGCCCAGAAATCGGGCAGGCGGACAATGCCGAAAGCGCCGATCAGCAGGAAGGCCGAGCCCGACAGGATCAGCCCCCAGGCGAGGATCTCCTGCGCATTCGCCAGCCAGTTCATTCGCCCGCCTCCCCTGCGCGCTCCGCGCGGGGGGTCTCGTCGCCGATCGCCCGGTAGCGGAAGAACTTGAGGATGGCGATGGTGCCGACGAAATTGATCAGCGCGTAAAGCAGGGCGATGTCGAGAAAGTCCGGCCGCCCGGCAAGGAAGCCGAGAATCGCGATCAGCAGCACGGCGAGCGTACCGAAACTGTTGACCGCCAGCACCCGGTCATAGAGCGTCGGCCCCGAAAACAGCCGCCACAGCACCAGCGCCATGGCCACCAGGATGGCAATCGCGGCGACGGCAAACATCTCAGGCCCTCCGGCTTTCGGTCGCGGCCACGCGCGCATCCATGTCGGCAAGCTCGCCCGGGGTGGCGTCGTCGTAGCTCAGCGCATGGACCAGAAAGCGCCCGGGCTCGGTCTCGATGGTGATGGTGCCGGGCGTCAGGGTGATGGAATTGGCGAAGGTCACCTGGGCAAGGTCGCTGCGCGAAGTCACCGGCACCGCGAACAGGTGCTGGCGCAGGCGCATATGCGGCGCCAGGATCACCTTTGTCACGGCCCAGTTGGCCCGGGCGATTTCCTTCAGGAGCCAGACGAGATAGGCGGCAAAGGCCAGCGGCTTCAGGTGCCATTCGGGCGCGGCGCCGTCCACCCGGTCCATCCGCGCCATGAGCGCCACCACCACCGCGACCGAGCCGGCGCCGAAGGCCAGCAGCAGCGGCTCGTAGATACCCGAGAGCAGCAGCCACAGGCCACCCAGAACAAGCGCGTTGGCGATGATTTTCACCCGTTCCTCTCCCCGGCTCATGCCCCGCGGCGGCCGCCCCGCCCGGTGCCGCCCCCGATATAGGCGAAGTCGGCGCCGGAGAAAAGGCACCCTTTGAGGTGCCGGGGAAAACCGCGCGGGCGGCATTTTCTACACAATTCGCCATAAATCCGGCACATTGTTTCGATAGACATTGCATCGTGGTACTGAAAAGCCACATAATGGGGTAATAACGAAAAGGCCGAAAAGCGAGCGCGTAGGGGCGTTTGTTAGGAATTTCGGCATATGCTCGGGCGCGCGGCGATGGCGCGCGACAAAACGGGCGACGAGGCAACGAGTGTGAGAGCGGGGCGATCCCGATGCTTGAGTTCATCAATGTGAGCAAGTCCTTCTGGACCGGCAAGCAGCGCAAGGTGATCCTTGACCGCGCCTCGTTTCGCGTGGAGCTGGGCAATTCGCTCGGCATCCTCGCCCCCAACGGCACCGGAAAGACCACTCTTATCAACATGATGGCGGGGCTCGAAAAGCCCGACGAGGGCGAGATACGGCGCACCTGCCGCGTCTCCTTTCCGCTCGGCTTCATGGGCGGGGTCGTGCCCAAGCTCAGCGCCAGAGAAAACGCCCGCTACATCGCCCGCCTCTACGGGCTCGACCCGGATTATCTCGAGGCCTTCACCCGCTGGCTCTGCGGGCTGGAGGAATATTACGACATGCCGGTGGGCACCTACAGCCAGGGGATGCGCGCGCGGTTTACCTTCTCGCTGCTGCTGGCGCTGGATTTCGACATCTACCTGATCGACGAGGGCATGCCCAACACCACCGATGCCGAGTTCAACCGCAAGGCCGGCGACGTGCTGCGCCAGCGGCTGGAAAACGCCACCGTGATCGTGGTTTCGCACCAGGCGAAAACGCTGGAGAAGTTCTGCCGCTCGGCGGCGGTGCTGAAAGACGGGCAGTTCTACATGTTCGATACCTTGGAAGAGGCTAAGCAACTTTATGACTACGAAACCCAGGGTTAGGAAATTCCGCGTCCGGCGCTCGCCTGCCACGCGCGCCGCGCCGGACAGCGGGCAGAGCGGGCGGAGCGGGCAGGCACCCGGGCCGCGCGAGGCGGCGCAGGGGCAGGCGCAGGGGCAGGCGCAGGCACGCCAGCCGCGCCAGCTCAACGCCATGGAAGAGGCCGCGCTGGAAGCGCAGGAAGACGGCTTCGGCGCCGAGCCCTTCCCGACCGCAGCCGCAGCCGGAGCCACGGCCGGAGCCGACGCAAAAGCCGCCCGAGCCACCCGGGCCGCCCAGGTCAGCGCCGCCCCCTCGCGCGAGGAAGAGCTGGCCGCCATCCGCAAGGAAGGCCTGACCGGCCGCCAGTTGCGCATGGCCCGGCGGGTCGCGGCCAGGCACGGCCTGCCGGCGACCTCCGATTACGATGCCGTGCGCCTGCTGCGCCGGGCCGGGATCGACCCGTTTCAGCGCTCGACCATGCTGGAGCTTGTCTCGGCCGAGGGCGAGGCGGGCGCGGCGAGTGCAAAAGGCAAGGGCGGCCCCGCTGCCCAGCTGCCCCAGGTGGTCGGCGACAAGCAGCCGCAACTGCCTTCGAAGGACGTGATGGACGCGGCCTCGCGGGCCAAGTCGATCATGGAAATCCAGCTCGACATCGCCCGCCGCCGCCGGCGCAAGATCCTGCTGCTCCTCACCCGGCTGGCCTTTTTCGTGCTGCTGCCGACCCTGATCGCGGGCTATTACTACTTCAACATCGCCACGCCGATGTATGCCACCCGCTCGGAATTCATCATCCAGAAGGCCGATGCCGGCGGCGGCAGCGGGCTGAGCGGCCTGTTTTCCGGCTCGGGGCTCGCCACCTCGCAGGATTCGATCACCGTGCAGAGCTACCTGACCTCGCGCGACGCGATGCTGCGGCTCGACGAGGAAGTGGGCTTCAAGGCGCATTTTTCCAACCCGGAAATCGACCCGATCCAGCGCCTGCCCGAGGGCGCCAGCAACGAAGACGCCTACCGGCTCTACAAGCGCAACGTGAAGATCGGCTACGACCCCTCCGAAGGCATCATCAAGATGGAGGTGATCGCCGCCGACCCGGAAATGTCGGTGCGTTTCTCCGAAGCGCTGATCCGCTATGCCGAAGAGCGGGTGGACCACCTGACCCAGCGCAAGCGCGAAGACCAGATGAAGGGCGCGCGCGAGAGCTACGAGGAAGCCGAGGCGAAAATGCTGGCCGCCCAGCAGGAAGTGCTGCGCCTGCAGGAGGAAATGGGCGTGCTGGATGCCACCAGCGAAAGCGCCGCCATCATGGGCCAGATCAACGGCTTCGAGGTGCAGCTTCTGGAAAAGAAGCTGCAGCTGGCCCAGCTCGAGGCCAACCCGCGGCCCAACCAGGCCCGGGTCGAGGGAGTCAGGGGCGATATCCGGCGCCTCGAGGGAGTCATCGCCGAATTGCGCGCCAAGCTGACCGAAGGCGACGGCGCCAGCGGCAACGGTTCGCTTGCCGCGATCCAGGGCAAGCTGGCCGTGGCCCAGACCAACATGGAGACCCGCATCCTGCTCATGCAGCAGGCGCTCCAGCAGCTGGAGACCGCCCGCATCGAGGCCAACAAGCAGACCCGCTACCTGGAACTGGGCGTGCGCCCGGTCGCCCCGGACGAGGCCACCTATCCGCGCGCGCTGGAAAATACCATCCTCGCCTTCCTGATCTTTGCCGGGATCTACCTGATGATCTCGCTCACCGCCTCGATCCTGCGCGAGCAGATCTCCAGCTAGGCTCAGAACCCCGATCCGCCCTTTTCCCTGCGCTTGCGCGGGGTTAAGGTGCGGCGATTCTGTTTCGGGACGTTTCGGGACCACGCCATGCCTTTCCTCCGCCCCCTGCTTCTGGCGCTCTTTCTCACCCTGCCGCTCACCACGGCCAGCCCGGCCCAGGACGGCACGATCAACACCGAAACCGGCGCCGCCCAGGTCGAGCAGGACGCGGCCATGGCGGTGAAGATCCGCGAGATCATCGGCGAGCTCGGCGGCTATGACGACGTGACCGTCAGCGTCTCCAACGGCGTCGTCACCCTGCGCGGCACCACGCTCGACGCTTCGGCCGGCGAGAAACTCACCGAACTGGTCGGGCGCATCGACGGCGTGGTGGCGATCGAAAACGAAGTCTCCATTTCCACCGATATCGGCGAGCGCCTGAACCCGGCCCTGCACCGATTCATCGAGCGCATCCGGCAGGTCCTGGCCTTCCTGCCGCTGGCGCTGGTCGGCCTGCTGGCCTTTGCCCTGATCGTCGCCGCCGGCTTCTTCGTCGCCCGCCGGCGCGAGCCCTGGAACCGCCTCGCGCCCAATCCCTTCATCGCCGATATCTACCGCACCATCATCCGGCTCGCGGCGATCTCGCTGGGCGTGGTGGTGGCGCTCGACATCCTCGGCGCCTCGGCCCTGCTCTCGACCATCCTCGGCGCCGCCGGCATCATCGGCCTGGCGCTGGGCTTTGCGGTGCGCGACACGGTGGAAAACTTCATCGCCAGCCTGCTCCTGTCGATCCGCCAGCCGTTTCGCCCCGATGACACGATCGAGATCGGCGGCGACGTGGGCAAGGTGATCCGCCTGACCTCGCGCGCCACCATCCTGCTGAGCCCCGACGGCAATCATATCCGCATCCCCAACGCCACCGTGTTCAAGTCGCGGATCGTCAACTACACGCGCAACCGCGCCCGCCGCTTCCAGTTTTCCCTCGCCATCCCCGCCGCTCAGGACCCGGACGAGGCCATGGACCGCGGCCTTGCCGAACTCGAGCGCCTGCCCTTCGTGCTGGAAAAGCCCCGCCCGACCGTGTGGATCGACGCGGTGAGCGACAGCGGCGCCACGCTGTGCTTTGCCGGCTGGATCGACCAGCACGAAAGCCACTTCGACCACGCCCGGGGCGAGGCCATGCGGCTGGTGAAACTGGCGCTGGAAAAGCCGCGCGGCAGCCGCGCCGGCGCCCCCCGGACCCGCGACGTGAGCGCCCAAGGCGCCGGGGCCGAAGAGGCCGAACTGACCCGCCTGGCCGAAACCGAACGCGCCGCCAACAGCGAAACCGACCTGCTCAGCCGCGACGGCCTGGACGAATAGGCTCAGGACCCGCATGGCGGTTTCGGCGCGACCATCACTTTGGGGCTTGAACCCGCCCGGCACATTCAGTAGGAAGACCCGCGCGCCTTGGGGTGTAGCCAAGTGGTAAGGCAGCGGTTTTTGGTACCGTGTATCGTAGGTTCGAATCCTACCACCCCAGCCAGCACAGCCAATACGTTGGCATCAATGGACAATCTCTGAGATTCGCCTGCAATCCCGGTAGTGTTCCGATATTGATCCGTAGCGACACGCCCGTCTCCCTCCTGAAGCATCCACTGGCCGGCTCTCCGGAGAAGTCCCTGCATCCGGGGCGGGCTGTTCTTCAGCGGAGGAAACAGGCGATGAAGAGAAGCCGTTTCAGCGAAGGGCGGAGTCTCGGGCAGGGTCCCCCCGGCCATTCGGCGCGCTGTCGCGACAGCTGACGACCCGTTCGGCAACCGGCTTTCAACCGAGGCTCAGCCTAGGCTCAGGACCCATTAATCCCGCGCTCACAGTCCGGCAGATTTGCTTCCTGAACAGGCGCAAGACCGCAGGAATAGCCGATCTATTCCAAGGTCTTGCAACGCATTCAGGGAGCAAATCCGCCGGACCCGCAGGGCGGCGCAGGCGCTTCATCTCAGGGGCCTTTTGCCCTTGGAAAGGGGGCCCACCCTGTCCGGCGGGCAAAAACCCCTGATATTTCGCGCCTGCGCCGCTGTGAGCGCGGGATTGATGGGTCCTGAGCCTAGCTGGGCGCATAGGTGATGTCGGGAAGAACCGTTTCCCATTCGTCGCGCCTGATACTGGCGTGATACTGTTCGTCATTGTCGCGCTTGCGCCAGACCATCACGCCGCCGATCCGGGCTTCGAGAACACGATATCCCCGTGGCGGCTGGAATTTCTTCGCCATGCGGCCGATAGCGATGCCATCGCTGTTGCGGATCCACCAGCTGTTACCCTGTTTTTCGATCGTGAGCGGATCGCCGGTGGCTGCCCCGTGGATCGCGGCCAGGGCGGGGTGATCCGCGCGCAGCCGCCCGGCATGGGAAAGGTCCACCATGGCCGGATCGGGCGGGTCATACAGGCGCGTGCAGGTGGCCCGCTCCCTGGGCTCGATGCCCGGGCTGCGCTCAAGCAAGGCGCGGCAATCCTCCTCGGCCAGGAAAGGGTGCCCCGCGCCGGTTTGCACCAGCGTCAGGCTCTGGCGGGCGCGGGTCATGGCCACATAGTAAAGCCGCCGGGCCGCGTCCGGGTCTTCCTCTGGCGCCCGCTTCCGCCAGGCCCCGTCGAGAAGGATCACATGGTCGAATTCCAGCCCCTTGGCCCGGTGGGCGCTCAGCAGTTGCAGCCCCGTGGGCGCCATGCGCTCTGCCTTCGACCATTCCGCCAGCCACTCGACGATCTCGGCGGCCGGCGCGAGCTGGCCGCCCAGCGCCGCCTGCATCCGGGCCAGCCCGTCGCCGATCTGCTGCCACCAGGCATTGGCGGGCTGGGCGCGGATGAAGTCCTGCATCCTGTCCAGCGCCACCAGACGCTGCGGATCGGCGCGCAGTAGGCGCAGGATCTGCTGCATCTCCCGCATCCGCCACAGGCCGGGGCCGCGCTCGTTGGCCATGTGAACGGGGATGCCCAGGTGCTCGCAGCGGCTCCTGACCGGGGCGAGATAGCGCCACTCGCGGGCAATGACGGCGGCGCGCGCCCAGGACCAGCCGGGCACCAGCGCGCTGAGGCGTTCGAGTTCGCCAATGGCGGCAATCGCCTGATCGGCGGCGGTGTCGCTGGTGCGAAGGATCTGCACCCGCCCCTGCGCAACCGGATCGAGCCGGGCAAGCGTGCCGCCCTTGGGCGCCGCGCGCCGCGCGCGGTCGATGGTGATCGGATGCTCTGCCTTCATGCGGTTTTGCACCGGCGCGATCACCCGGTTGGCGGCGTCGATGATATTGGCGGTGGAACGGTAATTCTCGGTCAGGTAGAAGGGCCGGGCCCTGTAGTCATCCTGAAAGCGGCGGATGAATTCCACCGACGCGCCGCTGAAGGCATAGATGTTCTGGTCGTCGTCGCCCACCGCAAACAGGCTGATCCTGAGGTCGGGATCCTCCAGCGAGCGCCCGGCCACGGCCGCGATCAGCGCATATTCCTCGGGCCCCACATCCTGGTATTCGTCCACCAGCAGCCAGCGATAGCCATGCAGAAGCTCGGCCCGGCGCGCCTCCATCTCGGGTTTTTCCAGCCCCTTCCCCTCGATCAGATCCACCGCCTGGCGCAGGATCTTGTCGAAATCCTCGGCGCCCGCGGCTTGTGCGCGCCCGGCAAAGCTCATCCCGAGCAGGCGCATGGCAAAGGCGTGGCAGGTGGAAATCGTCACCCGGGCCGCGTCCGCGCCGATCAGCTGTTTCAGGCGCGCGCGGATCTCGTCGGCGGCGTGCCGGTTGTAGACCAGCGCCAGGATGCCGCGCGGGTCTTCCCGGCGCGCGCGCACCAGATAGGCGATGCGATGCACCAGCACCCGCGTTTTCCCCGAACCGGGCCCGGCAAGGACCAGGACATTGGTCTGCTGGCGATCGTCGGCGACGATTTTTTCCTGAACCGGGTTGCCCAGCCGATCGACGATGGCATGCCACGAGGCGGGCAGGGTCTGGCGCAGCAGTTCGGCGGGCTTTTCGGGCAGCCACTTCGCCAGGAAGTCCGGCTCGCTTTGGCGGAAATAATCCCCCACGAGCTGCTGCGCGCTGTCCATCGAGGCCAGCCCCAGCTGCGCATAAGCCGCCATGATATGCGTCTGCAGCGTCTGGGCGCGATAGTGATCCTCCAGCGGCCTGAAATCGCTTGTCGTGAATTTCCGCCTGCCCTTTTCCAGATGCACGGTGATGGCCTGGCGGAATATGGTCAGCCCCCGGCCAAGCATCAGGATATCCTGCTCGTGCATCCACAACAGCGCGCGTTCGGCCAGGCGGGTCGGGTCGATCCCGCTCTGGCGCAGGAAGGCATCCCCGGCGACGGCCGCGTGCAGCGCGCCCATGGTTGACACCACCTGAATATCCTTGCCGCGCTGGCCCTTTTCCAGGCCAGTCAGGAAATGCTCCAGTATTCGTTCCGCCGCCTGGGTTCTGAGGTCGGCATATGCAGCGATTTCCCGCCACGGCTTTTGCGCCCTGACCATGCAGCTTTCGCGCCCGCGCCTGCGCACATGCAGATTGCCCTGGCGGGCGCCGTCATCGCGCCCGTCGCGGGCAAGCCCGCGCATGAGCGACATGACCTGATCCGGGCGCAGCTTCATTCCCGCCTCCTCGCGCAGGCGCATGCAGCACTGGCGCAGATGCAGTCCCAGCGTCTTGCCGTCCTCGCAGGCATCCGGCGCAAGCTCGCTGAGCAGGGCGATCAGGGCGCGCTCACGCTCTGCCGTGGCGCCCAGCCTTGCCTTTGAGGCCCCCACCACCCCGGCGCTGACATAGGCCGAGATTGCGGTGTCGTTGGTGGCGATGCCCAGGGTCTCCAGGTCCCTGAGCGCGCGCTGCAGGTCAATCGGAGAAAGCCCCGCTTGCCCGGCCAGTTCGTCGGTGCCGATGCCCTTGTCGCGGGGCGCCAGCAGCAGCGGCCTTACGACCCGGATGAGCTGCGCGCGCCGCGCTTGCGTGATCGGCGCCCTGTCGATGCGGGCGGCGGCCTCTGCCAGGCTCTTGACCTTGAGCGAGGAGGCAAAGACCTGCACCCGGTTTTCCTCTCGCTTCACCAGCCGGGCCTCTTCCAGCCAGGCCACGGCGGTTTTCACCCTGGTGTCGTCGCTTGCCTGGTCGCGCTCGAATTCCCAGTCCTTTTCCTCGCGCACGATCTCGCCGGGGGTGGCAATGACCGATCCGTTTTTCTTCTGCCGCTCATCGAGCCTGCGCAGCGCCTTATGGATCGCATTGATTTCGTGCTGGGCAAGACGCGCGCGGGCGGAAAGCGCAAACTGGCGCTCCACGTCGTCTTCGCAAAACAGCAGCACGCAGCGCGCCGGGGCACGATCCCGGCCGGCGCGACCGGCCTCTTGCACGTAGTTTTCCAGCGAACCGGGGATATCGGCATGCACCACAAGCCGGATGTCGGGCTTGTCGATGCCCATGCCGAAAGCATTGGTGGCGGCGATCACGCGCAGCGTGCCGTCCTGGAAATGCTGCTGGATCTCGTTTTTCCGGTCGGGGGAAATGCCCGCATGGAAATGCTCTGCCGCATGGCCCTGCTGGCGCAGGAATTCAGCCACTTTCTCAGTGCCGGCCCGGGTGGCGCAATAGACGATGGCGCCGGATTTTCCCTCGCCCGGCAGCGCGCTTTCCAATACCTCCAGGATGTCGGCCATTTTCCGGTCGCCATTGGTCTGGTGGACCTCGAAGGAAAGGTTTCCGCGCGCCGTGCCGCCATCGAGCAGCGCCAGTTCGCGCCCGAGGCGGGTCTTGAAATGCGCCCTGATCTCGGCGATCACCCCGGGCTTGGCGGTGGCGGTCAGGCACAGGAGCGGCGCGGGCGGCCCGTCGCCGGTGAATTCCTTGATGAACCGCGCGATATAGCGGTAATCGGGGCGAAAATCGTGGCCCCATTTGGAGAGGCAATGGGCCTCGTCGAGGATCCAGCTACCGATTTCGCGCTGTTTGAGCGCGCTCTGCACCGACAAGCTGCGCAACTGCTCGGGCGAAATCAGCAGCATCGAGGCCTCGCCCAGGCGCACCGCCTCGAGCGCGGCATGGCGCTCGGGCAGGGAAAGCAGGCCGTTCACGGTAACGCAGCTGTCAATGCCGTGTTGCTTCAGCCCCCGGACCTGATCGGCCATCAGCGCGACCAGCGGCGAAATCACGACGGACAGCGCGCCGGTGCGTTCGAATTTCGTGAGCGCGGGCAACTGGTAGCAGATGGATTTCCCGGTCCCCGTGGGCAGGATGCCCAGCACATCGCGTCCCGCCATGGCTTCGGCCACGATCCGCTCCTGCAGCGGTTGGCCCGCCTCATCCCTGGGCTCGGGGCGGAACCCGCTGAAGCCGAACCACGCCTTGAGCGCCGCCTGCGGGTCGGCCTTGGTCCGGCACCACCGGCAATCGGGGCGCCCGCAGGCCACGCCACGCAGCTCGCGCACGATCCGCCCGGCATCGGGAAACTGCTTCCGCACCCAGGGCGGCATCACCGATTGCCCCCCGGCGACATTTATCCACGACAGCGCATGGGCAAGCGGCCAGCCCTGCCCCGGCTCGCCAATACGCCTGCGCAGCCGCCTGATTGCAACGCTGCAGGCGCGCCCCTCCAGAAGCGCGCGCACAGCTCTCCAGGCTTCTGTTTCCGAGGGCCGGGGGCCGCGCGCAGCAGCGCGAAAACCGCATCGAACCCTGCATGTTCCGGCGCCTGACCGGTCAGGAAATGATAGGCGCAAAGGGCCTGCTCGCCCATGGCGGGAAAGACGCGCAACTGGTTCTCGAGCACATCGAAGACCAGGCGCGCGTCCTGTTCCGGGTCTCCCACCTGTCCCGCCTGCAGGCGCCCGTCGTGATGATGCTTCACCAGGTGATGATAGGGATTGCGCGGAAAGGCCAGCGGGTTGAGCCAGAGCGTGTCGATCGCCCGTTCGGCAAGGTCGATCAGCCGGGGGCTGCGCGCCACAAGATGCGGCAGGTCGAAGCGGATGAAATTGTGCCCGATGATGAAATCCGCCGAGGCGCAAAAGGTCGCGAGACGGGCCAGGATTGCTTCATCCACCGCGCCCATATGCAGCAGCTTGTCGCCCGGCGCGTGGCGGACCGCCGCCAGCTTGAAGATCCTGGCCTGCGAGGGATCGACCTCGAGATCAATCGAAACGCAGCGCCGCAGGAACGCTTCCGCCCCCTCGGGCAGGGGCGGCGGGGCCGGGCCCGGTTTCCGGGGTTTCCCGGCAAGCGGTTTGGTATGCGCAGATTGATCGAACCGGCTCACACGCTCTTTCCTCGGCCTGTTGGACCATTGCTATCCCAAAGACGCATTCTCGTCACCCCGACAATCCCGGGGCCGGCCCGGGACAGGCCCGTGGCAGGAGCGGGGCAGGACCGCGGCAGGAGCGGGACAGGAGCGGGGCACAGCGCCCGGCAGCGTGTCGAAATGCCGGTATCGCGCCTGCGGATCTGGCCACCGGCGCGCGACTTGGGATTTTGCGCGGTTTCGAAGTGTCAGCCTTCGCCGCCGGGGACGGCCCCCGTCAGCGATGGATTTCACGGCAGCGGCGGCCACTGCCATGCCCGGCCGGCTTCGGAACCCGGTCTTCCGTGAAGACGCTGACGCGGCAGGGGCCCGGGCCCGGACCGGGGCCACACCCCCAAGCGCCAATCTATTCCGGCTCTTTTCCCTGTTTGCGGAGAATTGCCGGGAGATGGATGGCCCCGGACAGTGTGGGTTGCCCGCACAAGCCCCCGGCCAGCACGCGGCCACCCCGACCGGCTCAGCTGTCCTGTCGCAGGATATCCGTGATCAGGACATCCCGGACCATGTCTCCCATGACCTTGCGGGCCATTTCGACAAGGGCAAGGCGCAGGCTGTCCATTTTGCGCCCCTGCGTGAACATTCCGTCAAAGCCGCCGGCATTGGCATGGTCGAACAGGACCTGCAGGAATGCGTCACGGACCTTCGGTTCGCGCTGGTAGAAGATCTCGGTGCCGCCCGGGTCCAGCTCGAGGCTCAGGGACATCACCACCAGGGCGCTGACCTTCTCCTCGCTGACGATCGGCACCACGAACTGGTTGTTCATCTTGACGAATTCGCCTTCGGCTTGCGGATCCGGCGCGGCCATCTCTTCCGATGTCGCCGCTTTTTCCGACCCGGGATCATGCGCCGGGCAATCGGCTTCGCAGGTTTCCGGCGGCGCTTCGGCACCGATTTCGGGGGCGGGGCGCAGGGCGATGCCGGCCCCGACCCCCGCGCCCAGCCCGATCAGGGCCAGCAGGATGGGAAGTATCTTGCCCACGCGCCCCTCCTCAGAATGGCAGAACGATATCGAGTATCTGCTGACCGTAGCGCGGCTGCTGGACGTCGGAGATCTGCCCACGGCCGCCATAGGATATGCGGGCCGAGGCGATCTTGTCATACGGGATCTCGTTCTGGCGGGAGATGTCCTCGGGTCGGACGAAGCCGGTGACCAGCAATTCACGCAGCTCGTAATTCACCCGCACTTCCTGGCTGCCCTGGATCTGGAGCACGCCGTTGTCGAGCACCCCGACCACGGTGGCGGCGATGCGCAGGGTGAGCTTTTCGTTGCGTTTGACCTGGCCGTTGCCGGAAGAGGCCGAGGTGGAGGTGGTGGAAACGGCAGGGTCGAGGCTGATGCCCGCGGATTGGGAGAGCGCGTCCGGCACGCCGAAGAAGGACTTGATCCCCATGCTTTCCGATCCGCTGCGCCCGCGCTTTGACGTATTGGATATTTCGGCCTTGTCGTTGATCTCGATGACCACGGTGAGGATATCCCCGGCCTGTTGCGCCCGGTGGTCGCCCAGCAGAGAGGCCCGGTCCCGGCTCCAGAGGGAGGCGTCGTCGGAGCTGCGGGCGCGGGCGCTCTCCTGCGGCAGGCCGCCGGCAATGGTCATGGCTTCGTATTCCGCCCCCTGGTCGATCGGCGACAGGGCCGGCGCCCGGCCGACCTGATCGAGGCGTGAACAGGCTGCGGGGAGCAGGACCAGGATGGGAAGGGCATGGAGAATGCGCATGGGCTTTCCTTTATCGAACCGGAAGAGAGGGAGGGGAGACCGAAACGCTGCCATCGGGCTGGACCCAGCCGGTGACGGTGCTTCGCGAGGAAAGGTTCATCACCCGCAGGCGATCGCCGACCCCGCCCCGGCCCAGGGCGCGGGCATCGGTGGCGATGGTCAGCCCGCCGGCGGCATAGATCAGGGTGACGATCTGGTTGCGCTCGACCAGGGCCGGCGGGCCGATATCGTCGATACGGATCGGCCGGCCGGGATAGAGCGCGACGCGCGCCTCCATGCCGATCACCTCGTCCGGCGTGACATAGGTGCCGGCGATGCCCTGGTCGATCAGCTTGACATCGGCGGCGGTCAGGATGGTTTGCGGGCGGATCGTGCGGGTGGCCACGACCGTTTGCGCCAGGGCGGGCAGGGGCGCCAGAAGCAGGAGGAAAAACAGGCCGAGTGTTCTCATCAGCGCACCTGTGTCATGGCCGCGAGCATCTGGTCGGCGGCGGTAATGACCTTGGAATTGAGTTCGTAGCCGCGCTGGGCCTCGATCAGCTCGGTGATTTCCCGGACCGCATCGACCGAGCTGTTTTCGAGATATCCCTGGCGCAGGGTGCCCAGCCCGTCCTGCCCCGGCTCGGATACCAGTGCCGGGCCGGAGGCGGCGGTTTCGACGAACATGTTCGAGCCGATCGCCTCAAGCCCCTTGTCATTGGTGAAGCCGGCGAGGGTGAAGGCGCCGATCAGCTCGGGCTCCACCTGGTCGACGAAATAGGCATAGACCTCGCCCTGGGCATTGATCGAGACCGACCGGGCGTCGGACGGGATGGTGATCTCGGGCACCACCGGGAAGCCCTCGGAGGTGACGATCAGCCCGTCTCCGGTGAGCTTCAGGCTGCCGTCGCGGGTATAGGCGGAGGTGCCGGAGGGCAGGGTGACCTCGAAGTAGCCCTTGCCCTCGATCGCCAGGTCCAGCTCGCCATTGGTCTGCGCGAGGCTGCCCTGGGCCACCATCATGGTCACTGCCGCGGGCCGCACCCCGAGGCCGAGCTGGACCCCGGTCGGCAGGATCGTGCCGTCGGCGGCATTGATTGTGCCGGCGCGGGTGGCCTGCTGGTAGTGCAGGTCGGCGAATTCGGCCCGGCGGGCGTTGTAGCCGGTGGTGGACATGTTGGCGAGGTTGTTGGAGATGGTTTCGACCCGCATCTGCTGGGCCTGCATTCCGGTCGCCGCGATACTGAGAGCGCGCATGTCTGTCTCCTGTGGTTATGTCTGGCCGATGGTACGGATCATGTTGCGCACGCGATCGTCTTCGCGTGTGAGGAACTGCTGACCCATTTCATAGGCGCGCTGGACCTCGATCATGCGGCTGATCTCGGCGATCGGGTTCACGTTCGAATGCTCCAGGTAGCCCTGCAGGAGGGAGGCCGTGCCGAGGGCCGGTTCGGTGCCGCCGGGGACGGCGAAGCGTATGCCGTCGCGGTGGGTCAGGTCATTGGGGTCGCTGGGCAGGTAGAGGCCGATTTCGGTCAGCGGGTTGCCGTCCGCCGACAGGGTGCCGTCGGCCGCGAGGCTGACCGAGCGGGCATCGGGAGGCACGAAGATCGGCGAACCGCCGGCATCGAGCAGGCGCAGCCCGTCGGCGGTGACCAGTTCCCCGGTCTCCGAGGGCAGGAAGGCCCCTGCCCTGGTCAGCAGCGGCCCGTCGGGGCCCTCGAGCATGAAGAAGCCCTCGCCCTCGATGGCAAAGTCGAAGCTGCCGCCGGTCCGGGTGAGCGTGCCCTGTTCCAGATTGGTCACCCGGACATTGCCCAGGGCCATGGAAAGCGACGGGTCGCCCTCCAGCGCCTTGACATATTCGGAAAAGACCACGCCTTCGCGGCGAAAGCCCGTGGTGGACATGTTGGCGATATTGTTGGCCACGACCTGCATTTCGCGCAGCAGGCCCGACTGGCGGGTGAGGGTGACATATCCGCTGTTGTCCATCTCGCTTGCCTATCCTCCGGCGATCAGGGGGATGATGGTGCCCTGGAAGAAGCTGACCAGGGTCGAGGTCATGTAGCTCATCGACACCCAGAAGACGGCGAGGATCGCCGCCAGCTTGGGCACGAAGGTCAGGGTCATCTCCTGGATCGAGGTGAGCGCCTGAAACAGGCCCACGGTCAGACCGGCGACGAGGGCAACGCTCAGGATCGGGGTCGAGAGCTTCACCGCGTCCCAGAGCCCTTCGCGCAGGGTGTCGAAAAAGATCGTCTGGTCCATGGCTATACCGGCATCCTGAGGATTTCCTGGTAGGCTTCGACCACCTTGTCGCGCACGGTCACGGCGGTCTCCACCGCCAGTTCGGTCTGGGCCAGCGCCTGCACCAGCGCATTGGGGTCTGCGTCTCCGACCATGGCGGCCATGGCGGTCTCTTCGCCCTTGCGCAGGGTCTCGGCGAAATCTCCGGCCACTCTGGACAGCGCTTCGCCGGGGCCGTCCGGCTGTGCCTTCGGCGCTGTCGCCGGACGGGTTGCCGCATATTGCCGGGCCGCGAGAGAGGATCTGATATCCATTCCGAATACTCCTATCTGCGTAGCAGTTCGAGCAGGGCGCGCGACATTTGCCGCGTCTGGTCGAACATCCTGAGATTCGCCTCATAGCTGCGCTGCGCTTCGCGCGCGTCAGCGATTTCGACCACCAGATCGACATTGGAGCCGTCATAGTAGCCAAGCTGGTTCGCCAGCGGGTGGGATGGGTCGTAGATCGAGGGCAGCTCGCTGCGGTCGAGGATCACCCGGCCGGTCGTGACCTCGCCGGTGGGGCGGCCTGCCTCGACCACCGCCTTGAAGGGAACGATCTTGCGCCGGTAGCCGGGGGTGTCGGCATTGGCGATATTCTCGGAGACGAAGCGCAGGCGGGTGGCCTGGGCCTGCATCCCGGAAGAGGCGGCGGCGAGTGCGGTGCGAAAATCGCTCATGCTGTCCTCCTGTCTGCCTATTTGCGTCCGAGGCTGGTACGCAGCACGTTGAGCGCCGAGCGGTAGATCGCCAGCGCCCTCTGCTGCTCGTCTTGGGCCTCGGCGGCCATCATCAGCTCGGTCTCGAGCGAGACATTGTTGCCATTGGGCGACAGGGCGCCGGGGCGCTCGGCCTCGAACGGGCGCCAGGCCGGCGCGCGGCTCTCGCCCGGCGGCAGGTGGCCGGGGCGGGTGGCGCGCAGGGCCAGGGCCGGCTCTGCGCTGTAGGAATCACGAAAGGAGGCGATGTCGCGGGCCCGGTAGCCGGGGGTGTCGGCATTGGCCACGTTCTCAGCGATGAGCGCCTGACGGGTGCTGGCATGGCGGGCCATGCCCTGGGCCATGCGAAAGATCTGCAATTTTTCCAGCATCGGGGCTTCTCCCTCGAATAACGCAACCAAGGCTTAACCCTGATTCGTTTAAAAACGGTTTCGAACCGCATGGAGATTCGAAAAATGATCGGATTCGAGCAATTGGCAGCGGAGGTGTCGGCCACCCCGGCGATGTATCATGTGGGCCGGGTGGCGCGCATTCACCGGGGCACGGTCGAGGTGAGCGGGCTTTCGTCGGTGGCCGGGCTGGCCGACCTGGTGGAAATCGGCGCCGGACCGGGCAGGCGCGGACGCCTGGGAGAAGTGATCGCGCTTTCGGGGCAGGTGGTCACGGTGCTGCCGGATGGCGATGTGGAGGGGCTGAGGATCGGCGAGGCGGTCCGATTGCTGGGGCGCAGCGACATCGCCCCGGACGACAGCTGGGTCGGTCGCGTCATAGATCCCTTTGGCAAGGCGCTGGACGACCGTCCGATCCTGCGCGGCACCGAGAGCAGGCCGCTGCGCGGCGCGCCGGCAAACCCGACCCGCCGCCGCCCCCTGGGCGCCCGGCTCGAGACCGGGATGGCGGTCTTCAACACCCTGCTGCCGATCGTGCGCGGGCAGCGGATCGGGCTGTTTGCCGGCTCCGGGGTCGGCAAGTCTACCCTGCTGGCCAAGCTGGCCCGGGGGGTGCAGGCCGATGTGGTGGTGATCGGCCTGATCGGCGAGCGCGGGCGCGAGGTGCGCGAATTCGTCGAGCGGGTGCTGGGGCCGGAAGGGATGAAGCGGGCGGTGGTGGTGGCGGCGACCTCGGACCAGTCGCCGATGGTGCGCCGGCGCTGCGGCTGGACGACAATGGCGGTGGCCGAGCACTTTCGCGACCAGGGCAGGCATGTGCTGCTGCTGGCCGATTCGATCACCCGCTTCGCCGAAGCCCACCGCGAAATCGCCCTGGCGGCGGGCGAAGAAGGCAGCCTGCGCGGATACCCTCCCTCGACGGCGCAGCAGATCACCACGCTGTGCGAGCGGGCCGGGCCGGGGGAGGACAACCAGGGCGACATCACCGCCGTGTTCAGCGTGCTGGTCGCCGGCTCCGACATGGAAGAGCCCATCGCCGACATCCTGCGCGGGGTGCTGGACGGCCATGTGGTGCTGGAGCGCAAGATCGCCGAGCGCGGGCGCTTCCCGGCAATCGACCTGCTGCGCTCGGTCTCGCGCGCCCTGCCGGGCGCGGCCAGCGATGCCGAGAACACGCTGATTGCCGCCGCGCGCCAGCGGCTGGGCACCTATGACCGCTCGGAAATGATGATCCAGGCCGGGCTTTACTCGCCCGGCTCCGACCCGATGATCGACGCCGCCATTGCCGCCTGGCCGAAGCTGGATGCCTTTCTCGCCGAGGACGAATGGGAAAATACCCAGGCCAGCTTCCGCCGGCTCGCCGCCTGTCTGGTCGAGGAAAGCGGGGAGGAAGGGCAGGACGAACAGGCCGGCTGAGCCCCCGCACGGCCCCACGCGGCCCGGGCGCGGATCAGGCCCGCAAGCGCCAGGGCCGCGTGGGGCCGTGCGG
>JALWTH010000412.1 GCA_027082975.1 Paracoccaceae bacterium
TTCCGGACTGACCGTGCTGAACAACGTATCTTGCTGGATATCGGGGCCTCTCATCGCTTATCCATATGGCGTATTCGGGATCCTTGGTGATCTTGCCAAAATTCGGACTTTTTCAACAGCCTGTTAGAAGAACAATTTCCATAATTCAAAGCAATTCTCAGTACCCCATGCCAAGGTCCTGGGCCTGGGCGGCCAGCGCATCCAGGCAGCGGGCACGCTGCCGTTGGCTGCGCGCCTTGTATTCCAGCGCGTCCCGGAGGCGCAAGCGGCATTGGCCGCCCCGGTTCCGGGCGGGGATGTCACCCTGTTCCAGGAGCCGGTCCAGGTAAGACCTGGAGACGTTCAGGAGGTCCGCGGCCTGGCCTGGGGTGAGTTCATCGTCAGGCGAGAACATGGTAAATTCAGCGAAACTTCCGATAACGTATTGATTTTAAAAGGCTGGGTTAATTTCATAGTATATTATGTCGAAAACATCATTTCGTTCAAAGGGTTGCAATATGTACCAAATATGGTACACTTTTCCACGTGGATGCCGATATGTCTCTTGAAGTGGTTTTCTACCGAACGGAGTCGGGGAACGAACCGGTCCGTGAGTGGCTGAAGGGCTTGAGCAAGCAGGACAAGAAGGCTATCGGCGGCGATATCAAGACGGTTCAATACGGCTGGCCTTTGGGCATGCCCGTGGTGCGGAAAATGGACCATGGGCTTTGGGAGGTCAGGTGCCGGCTCGATAAACGCATCGCCAGAATCCTGTTTACGGTGAAAGGTGAGCAGATGATTCTTTTGCATGGATTCATCAAGAAGTCACAGAAGACACCACAAGTAGACCTGCAACTGGCCAAAGACCGCAAAGCCAACCTGGAGAAGTGATATGAGCAAACACATCGGTAGTACCTTTGATGATTTTCTTGAAGAGGAAGGTGTGCTTGCGGAAGCGGAAGCCATTGCCGTCAAGCGCGTGATCGCTTACCAGCTCAAGGAACTCATGAAGGAGCAGAAGCTGACCAAGACCCAACTGGCCAAGCGGATGAAAACCAGCCGCTCCGCCCTGGAACGGCTGCTCGATCCCGACAATCCTTCGGTTACGCTGCTGACCCTGGAGCGTGCCGCCAAGGCCTTAGGTAAGAGCATCCGGGTTGAACTTGCCGCCTAGGGCATGATGCCATTTCGTTCCGATCTCCTGTCAGTTCGCTGAACAAGCATGGCGATGAATCTTGACAAGGTTGTCCCATTCGGCCGCTCGCTGGATGAATATCGGCATATGTTCACGTTGACGGAGAATGATCTCGAAAGAGAGATTCTTGGGGTTGGCGATGGTCCCGCGGGCTTCAATGCGGAGATGCGCAGGCTCGGTAATCACGTTGTTTCCGTCGATCCACTATATGCATTCAACGGCGATGATATTGAAAGACAATTCAATGCGGTTGTGGACGACGTGATTGATCAAGTGAAGGCAACCCCGGACGACTGGGTATGGGAGTACCATCGTTCCCCGGAACACCTGCGTGAAAACCGGGTGAAGGTGCTCATGAACTTCCTCTCGGACTACGAAAACGGCAAATTGGAAGGCCGTTATGTTGTTGGAGAATTGCCCAAGCTGGGTATCGAAGATGACCAGTTTGATCTGGCGTTGTGCTCGCATTTCCTGTTTCTCTATTCGGATCATTATTCGTATGATTTCCATCTGGCCTCGATATGCGAAATGCTCAGGGTTGCACGTGAAGTGCGGATCTTCCCCCTGTTGACACTTATGCTCGAACAGTCGCCGTATTTGGAGCCATTGATTGCGGATTTGGAATCACGAGGCCACTTGGCGTTTGTTCAAAACGTTGACTACGAGCTTCAAAGAGGCGGCGACAAGATGCTTCGGATATGCAAGGCAGCTTGACCCAGTACACATGTCTCTATTCAACGTGCAGCAGGCGACTTGGCCGCATTTATCCGCTGTAGCCCGGACGTTCCAGAATCCCCCTTCTGTTCAAAGGCGCTTTCTGCCTTGCACAAAAAGGGCGGGATGGATAATAATACCAGCACTTATCATGATTTGTTGGTGAATTTATCCGGCATGACCCAGGAACAACCCAGAAAAAACACCACCTTCGAGGCGGCAGAGCAAGTATTTCGCCGTCATGGCGGCGTTCTGCGCACACGCGAGGCCATCCGCTACGGTATCCATCCCCGGACGCTGTACGCCATGCGCGATGCGGGAAAGCTGGAATGCCTAAGCCGGGGGCTGTACCGGATTGCCGATCTGCCTCCCCTGGGAAATCCCGATCTGGTGGCGGTCTCTCTGAAGATTCCCAATGGGGTCATCTGCCTGATCTCGGCGCTGGCCTGGCACGAACTCACCACCCAGATCCCGCATGAGGTCTACCTGGCTCTGCCTCGGGGTGCGGAGCCACCGCGCCTGGATCACCCGCCCATCCGCGTCTTCTGGTTTACGGGCAAGGCCTTCTCTGAGGGGATAGAGACCCACGAGGTGGATGGTGTACCCGTGCGCATCTACTGTGTGGAGAAGACGCTGGCCGATTGTTTCAAGTACCGCAACAAGATCGGGCTCGACACGGCGGTTGAAGCACTGAAACGTTATGTGGGCAGCCGGCGCGTCCAGGTCGACAAGCTCATGGCATTCGCGCGCATCTGCCGGGTGGAAAAGGTGATGCGGCCTTACCTGGAGGCCCTGCTATGACACAACAACGGGGTCCCAACATCGCTGCCTCTGTACGCCAACGTCTGCTCAACAAGGCGCGCGAGACAGATCGTCCTTTCAATGAACTGCTGCAATATTTCGCCATGGAGCGGTTCCTCTATCGCCTGTCGAGGTCCACTCATGCGGGGAAATTCGTTCTCAAGGGCGCGCTGATGTTTACCGCGTGGCAGGCGCCTGTCACACGGCCTACGATGGATATCGACCTGCTGGGCATCACCGATAACAGCATCGACGCGATTGTGGCCGTCGTGAAGGATGTCTGCACGCAAGAGGTCGATCCCGATGGATTGGTCTTCGATCCGGACAGCGTCAGCGCAGAGCGCATCGTAGAGGACGCCGATTATGCCGGTGTCCGCGTCTTGCTCCGTGGGACACTTGGAACAGCCCGTATCGCCATGCAGATCGATATCGGATTTGGCGACGTCGTCGTGCCCAAGCCTGAAATGGCAGACTATCCAACGATCCTGGATCTGCCAGCACCCAGGCTGAGGGGCTACAGCCGGGAGAGTGCCGTCGCCGAGAAGTTCGAGGCGATGGTCAAGTTGGGGCTCATCAACAGTCGCGTAAAGGACTTTTTTGACATCTGGCTGCTCACCCGCCAATTCGACTTCGAGGGCCGGACGATGGCACAGGCCATTAGAAAAACGTTCACTACTCGGGGAACAACGATTCCTGCCGACCCTGTTGCCTTGACCGGTGATTTCGCCAGGGACCCTGCCAGGCAAACCCAGTGGCAGGGGTTCGTGCGGAAGAACCGGCTGCAGAATGTGCCTGCCAGCTTCGCCGACATCGTCGAGGCCATCGAAGCTTTCCTCGGACCCATCACCAGGGCGCTTGCCACCGGTGGAGAGTTCAAAGGGGCATGGAAAGCGCCTGGGCCCTGGCGATGAACTCTTTGAGGGGCGGGTTGTAGACTGCCTACGGCGCGGGAACCGATGTCAAAACAACGGCAACCAGGGTCGCGGCTTCCGTGAGCTCGACCAGGGCGCCAGCGGTGTCGCCGGTGGTGCCGCCGATGCGCCGCAGCATGGCGGAGCGCAGCAGCAGGAATACGGCCGCGCCGGTCAACAGCACCAGCAGGCCATCCGTGCCGGCGAGGGCGCCGAAGGCCAGCGCTACGCCGATGATCACCGTGACTGCTGCGCGCCGGGGCAGATGGGCGGCCAATGCGGTGCCAAGGCCCCGGGGCCGCAGATAGGGGGTGGTCAGGAACAGCAGCGGCAGCGCTGTCCTTCCCAGGACGGGTGACGCTGCGACGGCCCATAGAACGTCGGCATCTGCCAGTTCCGCCAGGGCCGCGAACTTGAGCAGCAGCACCAGGACCAGGGCGACCACCCCTGCCGGACCGCAGCAGGGATCCTTCATGATGGCCAGCGTCTGCTCGCGGTCGCCCAGGCCGCCGAGCCAGGCGTCCAGGGTGTCGGCCAGGCCGTCGAGGTGCAGGGCGCCGGTCAGCGCGATCCAGAAGGCGAGCAGCAAGGCGGCGGCCAGCGGTGACGGGGCGTCGGCGAGCAGCCAGGCGAGGGCGGTGAGCAGCAGGCCGAGGACGAGGCCGACCAACGGGTAATACAGCAGCGAGCGTCCGGTGGCCGCCGCGTCCGGCGCGCCGGCGGTTCGGATGGGCAGCACGGTGAGAAACTGCAGGGCGATGAGGAAGGGGCGCAGGACGGACATCACCCTGACGTGATCCCCGCGGCGGATCCGCCCTGCGCGTCGCCGGGGATGCTCAACCGGTGCAGGGTGCCGTGCCCGACCTCGATCTCCAGCAGACGTCCCGGCGGGCGGCCTTGCAGGTGGCCGAGCAGGACGCGGATCACGCCGCCGTGGGTGACGACGAGCACGCGCCGCCCGGCGTGGGTGGTGACGATATCGTTCCATGCATCAAGCACGCGCGCCCGGAAACGGCTGAGCGCCTCGCCGCCGGGGGGCGGATAGGTTTCCGGATCCCGCCAGAAGCGTTCCAGCGCCTCCGGGTCTGCCGCCATGAGTTCCTCGGCACTGCGGCCTTCCCACTGGCCGAAGTGCATCTCCATGAGCCGGTCGTCGACGGCGAGGGGGAGGGCGTGGCGTCGCGCGAACGCCCTGGCGAAGGCGGCGCAGCGCGCCAGCGGCGAGCTGATCACCCGCTCCCAGCGGTCATCGCCACCCAGGGCCGACCACATCTGATCCCAGCCCGCCGCGGTAAGGGGATCGTCGCTGTGGCCGCGAAAGCGCGGACCGCCCGCGACCTCGCCGTGGCGCAGGAGGCCGATCCGGATCACGCGTTCTTCTCCGGGACGCCGGCCTCGGCGAAGGTGGCCATGCCGTTGTGCAGGGCGCAGGCCAGGCGCAACAGCGGCACGGCGACGGCGGCGCCGCTGCCCTCGCCGAGGCGCATGCCCAGATCGAGCAGGGGCCGCGCCTCCAGGGCCTCGAGCACCTGCCTGTGCCCCGGCTCGGCCGAGGCGTGCGAGAACAGGAACCACGGTCCGACGCCGGGACACAGGCGTACGGCGGCCAGCGCCGCCACCGAGCTGATGAAGCCGTCCACCAGCGCCGGCAGGCCCATGTGCGCACAGGCCAGGTAGCCGCCGGCGAGGGCCGCGATCTCGAAGCCGCCGAGCCGGCGCAGGGCCTCGATCGGCGTGCCGTGATGATCGCGGTGGCGCTCCAGGGCGCGGCGGATGACCCCGGTCTTGCGCGCCACGCCGTCGGCGTCCAGGCCGGTGCCCGGGCCGGCGAGATCCTCGGGCGGGGCATCGAGCAGGGCGCAGGCCAGGGCCGCGGCCGCGGTGGTGTTGCCGATGCCCATCTCGCCCCCGATGAAGAGCTGCGCGCCGGCGAGGCGGGCCCGCTCGGCGGCGTGGCGGCCGGCCGCCAGGGCCTGGGCCAGTTGCTGCGCGGTCATGGCCGGCTCGCGGGTGAAGTCGGCGGTGCCGGGGCCGAGGGCGTAGTCCTTCACGTTGTCGAGGGGGCCGGTGTCGAAGACGGTGCCCAGGTTGATCACCTCGAGCGACGCGCCGAGTTCGCGGGCCAGCACGCTGATGGCCGCGCCGCCGCGGGCGAAGTTCTTCACCATCTCGGCGGTGACCGCCTGGGGAAAGGCCGACACGCCGCGTCCGGCCACGCCGTGATCCCCGGCGAACACCGTGATGTGGACGCGGTCGAGACCGGGCCGTTCCGTGCCCTGCAGGGCGGCGAGTTGGACGGCGATCTCCTCCAGGCGGCCGAGGGCGCCCGGCGGCTTGGTGAGCGCGGCCTGGCGGGCCTCGGCGGTCTGCCGGGCCGCGTCGTCCGGCGCGGCGGCCGGTATGTGCAGCCAGGGTGTCGTTTCGTTCATACGCGTTCTCCTTTCAGTACCAGGGGCAGCCCGGCGACGGTCAGGATCACCCGGTCGCAGAGGCTCGCGAGTGACTGGTGCAGCCGCCCCGCCTCGTCACAGTAACGGCGGTTGAGCGCGCCGAGGGGGGTGATGCCCATGTTGGTCTCGTTGCCGACCAGGAGGATCCGGCCCGGCAGGTGCGGCAGCGTCTCCAGCAGCGCCGCGCGCTCCCGTTCGAGTGCGCGCTCGTCCGCCGACATCAACAGGTTGGTGAGCCAGAGCGTCAGGCAGTCGACGAGCAGGCAGCGATCGGGGGCCGCGTGGGTGTGCAGGGTCGCGGCGAGTTGGAAGGGCTCTTCCACCAGCGACCAGGTTGCCGGCCGGCGCGCGCGATGCGCGGCGATGCGCGCGCGCATTTCATCGTCGTCCGCGGTGGCGGTGGCGATGCAGGTGACCGGCAGGCCGCTGTCCTGGGCCAGGCGCTCGGCCAGGCGGCTCTTGCCCGAGCGCACGCCGCCGAGGATCAGGGTCATCCCGGCGCTCATGCCGGCCGCGCCTCGAGGTCGAGCAGCCCGAGCAGGCGGGCGGTATCGAGATGCCGTTCCACCGCGTCGGCCAGGCGCTCGATGGCCGCCTCGCGCAGCGCGGGGTAGTCGTGAGGCGACGCCTCGCGCAGCCCGGCCCAGGCCAGCAATGCGCGGCAGGCCGGCGGCGACTCGAACAGGCCGTGCAGGTAGGTGCCGAGGATCTGGCCGTCGTCGCCGAGGGCGCCCTCGGGGCCGCGGTCGAGCCGCACCGCCGGCCGGGCGAGGGCGGGCCCGCGGCTTGCGCCCGCGTGGATCTCGTAGCCCTGCACCGGTGCCTCGTCGATCGCCAGGGTGCCGCGAACATTACGCAACTGTTTCTCGTGTTCCAGCGTCGTCTCCAGGTCGAGCAGGCCGAGACCTTCACTGCTCCCGGCCTCGCCTTCGAGGCCCAGAGGGTCGTGGATGCGCCGGCCGAGCATCTGGAAGCCGCCGCAGATGCCGATGAGCCTGCCGCCGTAACGCAAGTGCCGGCGGATCGCCGCCTCCCAGCCCCCGGCGCGCAGCCAGGCGAGGTCGGCGCGCACGCTCTTGGAGCCGGGCAGGATGATCAGGTCCGCGGGCGGGATGGCTTCGCCGGGACCGACGAGCCGCAGGTCCACCTGCGGGTGCAGGCGCAGGGGGTCGAGGTCGGTGTGGTTGCTGATGCGCGGCAGGGCGGGCACGACGACCCGCAGCCGGCCGCCTTCCGCCCCGCGCGCGGCGTCGCGCGGCAGCGCGTCCTCGGCCTCCAGGTGCAGACCTTCGAGCCAGGGCAGCACGCCCAGCACCGGCCGGCCGGCGCGTCGCGCCAGCCAGTCCAGCCCCGGTTGCAGCAGGGCGAGGTCGCCGCGAAACTTGTTGATGACGAAGCCCTGGATGCGCGCGCGTTCCGAGTCCGGCAGCAGGGCCAGGGTGCCCATGATATGGGCGAAGACCCCGCCGCGGTCGATGTCGGCGGCCAGGATGACCGGGCAGTCCACGGCCTCGGCGAAGCCCATGTTGGCGATGTCGCCCTCGCGCAGGTTGATCTCGGCGGGCGAGCCGGCGCCTTCGACGAGGACCACCTCGAAGCGGGCGGCGAGGCGCTTGTAGGAGTCCAGCACCGCGGCCCGGGCGATGCGCTTGTAGTCGTGGTAGGCGCGCGCGTCCAGGTTGCCGACCGCGCGGCCCTGGACGATCACCTGGGCGGCCCGGTCGGTGTTGGGCTTGAGCAGCACCGGGTTCATGTCGGTGTGCGGCTCCACCCCGCAGGCCATCGCCTGCACCGCCTGGGCGCGGCCGATCTCGCCGCCGTCGGCGGCGACCGCGCTGTTCAGCGCCATGTTCTGCGGCTTGAACGGCGCCACGCGCACGCCCCGGCGGGCCAGCCAGCGGCACAAGGCGGTGACCAGCAGGCTCTTGCCGGCGTCCGAGGTGGTGCCCTGGATCATCAGGGTACGGGCACTCACCGCGCGGCCTCCGCGGCAACGCCGACGGTGAGGCGGCGCAGGGCGGCCTCGAGCCGGTTCCAGCCGCCTTCGTCCCCGGGCAGGCCGAAGCGCAGGGCCGGGGGATCGGCGAACAGGCGGGTGAGGAGGCCCTGGCGGGCCAGGGCCCCGTGAATCTCTTGTGCATGGGGGGGGTCGTACCCATTGGAACAAGGCGCAGCCGCCGGCGGGTTCCAGCCCGTGGTTCGTGAGCAAGGCGTGTAGACGCGCGCCCTCCGCCAGGAGACGTTGACGCGAACCTGTCTGCCACGCCCGATCGTTGAGGGCGGCCGTTGCGATCCAGCGCGCGGGCGCATTCACCGTCCAGGGACCGAGCAGCGTGTGCAGTCGTGCCAACAGCGCTGGATGTGCGCAGACGATGCCCACCCGCGCCCCGGCCAGGCCGAAGAACTTGCCCAGCGAGCGCAGGACGATCAGGCCCTCGCGCGCGCTGAAAGGGCACAGGCTGTCCCCGGGCGTGACATCCATGAAGGCCTCGTCCACGATCAGCCAGCCGCCGCGCGCGGCGAGGCGCCGGTGCCAGTCGAGCAGCCGATCGAGGGGGAAACGCGCGCCGGTGGGATTGTTGGGGTGGATCAGCAGCAGCACGTCCGCCCGCGTGACGGCGTCGTCCAAGCGTTCCCCGGCAACAAGGCTGACGGCATGGCCCGCGCGCCGCCAGGCCTGCGCGTGCTCGGCGTAGCCTGGATGGATCACGGCCATGCGGCACGGCGGGCGCAGTCGCGGCAACGCCTGGATCGCCGCCTGGGAGCCGGCCACCGGCAACACATGCCCGGCGTCGTAATAGCCTTGTGCGGCCGCCTCCAGCCCGTCTCCGTCTTCCGGCAGACGCGCCCAGCACTCGGGCGGGACCGGCGGTACCGGCCAGCCGTTGGGGTTGATGCCGGTGGACAGATCGAGCCAGTCCTCGACGGCGATGCCGTAGCGCGCCGCCGCCTGCCGGACGTTGCCCCCGTGCTCAAGCATGGCCGAGCCCCCCGGCGATGAGCAGCGCGCCGAGCCACAGCCCCACCCCCCGCCGCACCAGCCCGAGCGCCCGCTCGATGTCGGCGATGCCCGGCGCCCGGCCGGCGCCGAGGACGGGCCGCTGATGCCACGTCCCCTCATAACGGGCCGGCCCGCCCAGGCGGATGCCCAGCGCCCCCGCGCCGGCCGCCATCACCGGCCCGGCGTTGGGGCTGTCCCAGGCCGGGGCCTGCGACCGCCAGCACGTGAGCGCCTGCCGGGTGTGGCCGAGGATCGCGTAGGTCAGCGCCGTGAGCCGCGCCGGGATGAAATTGAGCGCATCGTCGAGGCGCGCCGCCGCCCGGCCGAAATGAAGATAGCGCGGGTTGCGATAGCCCCACAGGGCGTCCAAGGTATTGGCCAGCCGGTAGAGCACGGCCCCGGCACCGCCCGCGACGGCGAACCAGAACAGCGCGCCGAACACCCCGTCGTTGCCGTTCTCCAGCACCGACTCGGTCGCCGCTTGCTCGATGTCCAGCGCCGCCGGGTCGCGGCTGACCATGAGGCTTGCGTGGCGGCGCGCGGCGGCCTCGTCGCCGGCCCGCAAGGCCTCGGCCACCGGCCGGGCGTGATCGTGCAGGCTCTTGTGACCGAGTGCGAAGTAGAGCAGGACCACGCCGATGGCCGTTCCGGCGCCGGGCAGCCGGGTGAGTGCCGCGGCGGCGGCCGTGAGGGGCAGGAGCAGGCACAGCACGGCCAGCGCGCCCCGGAGCCGGTGGCCGCGCGGGGGCGTCTCGGCGCCGCCATACAGAACCTTCTCGACCCGCCCCGCCAGGGCGCCGAAGCCGGCCAGGGGATGCCAGCGCCGGGGTTCGCCGAGCCACCCGTCCAGCAAGACCGCAGCCAGGGCGGACAAGGCGGTGGTCAGCATGGGCGCTCTGCCCATCGCTGCACAATGGCGTGCAACTGCCGCACGCCGTCGGTCAGCGCCGCCGGCCCGGGCTGTAGGATGTCGCAGGACTTGATCTCGTAGACATGGCCGCCCCGCACCGCCGGGATCGCGTCCCAGCCCGGCCGCGCCCCGGACATCA
>JALWTH010000413.1 GCA_027082975.1 Paracoccaceae bacterium
CGCCAATTGTGATCACAAAATTGCGCCGGGTCAATCTCCATCGCGGAATCGCCAGGCGTGCAGGCCGGCGCCGTTTTGCCGCAGCCAGCGGCGGTGGGGCGCGTAGTCGGGCATCAGCCGGGCCACATGGGCCCAGAAGGCCGGCGAGTGGTTCATCTCCGCGAGGTGGGCGGTTTCGTGGGCGGCCACGTAGTCGAGCACTTCGGGCGGGGCCATGACCAGGCGCCAGGAAAACATCAGCCGCCCCTCGGGCGAGCAGGAGCCCCAGCGCGAGCGGGTGTCGCGCAGGGTGAGCGCTGCGTAGCGGCGCCCCAGGGCGGCGGCGTGGCGGTCGCAGGCCTCGGTGAGGCGGTCGCGGGCGAGGGCCTTGAGCAGGGCGGCAACGCGCGGGCCGGTCTTTTGCGCGCCGCTGCGGGGCAATGTGATCACACCGTCGCCAAGCGCCGCGCTGCGCCCGCCCGCGACCACCAGCCGGTGCATCCGCCCGCCCACGGGGATCTCGGTGCCGGGGGCCACGCGCACCGGGGCGGGGCTGGCGGCGACATGGCGGCGCACCCACTCGGCGCGCGCATCGAGGAAGCTGCGCGCCTCGGCGAGCGATGCCTGCCGGGGCAGGGTCAGGCGCACGGTGCCGTCGATCTGCGACACGCGCAGCGACAGGCGCCTGGCCCGGGCGGAAATGCGCAGCGCGACTTCGATGGGCGGTTCTCCCGGCAGGATCAGCGGTTTCATTTTCCTCGGGTCCCTCGGGCCGGTCGGGGCGCAAAAGCCTTTGACACCCCGCGAAAGCTGTGGCACTTGGCGCCTGATTTCGCATGTATCGACGAGCACGAAAAGGGGTAATCCATGCCCAAGGAAGAATGGGGCGTCAAGCGCGTCTGCCCGACCACCGGCAAGCGCTTCTATGACCTGAACCGCGACCCGATCATCAGCCCCTATTCGGGCGAGGTGGTCAACCCGGATACCGGCAAGGGCAGCCGCGTCATGGTCGCCGACAAGGCCGACAAGGCCGCTGAGGCAGGCCAGGTCGAGGATGCGGCCGATGTGGTGCTGGAAGACGATGTGGACGTGGTGCTGGAAGACGACGCCGCGGCCGATGTCGATCTGGACGATGACGTGCTGGACGATGACGACGACGTGGATGTGCCGCTGGAAGAAATCGCCGATGTCGCCGCGCCGGATGACGATGGCTGAGCACGGCTGAGGCGGGCCGAGGTGGGCACGCCCGACCGTCTGCGCATGTGCGGGGTCGTAACCCCTTGAGTCCGTATCCCCCCGTAACCATTTGGGTTGCGGGGGTTTTCCGCTCACGCGGATTTTCCCCCTGCCGCGGGCCTGGCTGCGGGCCTGGGTCGCGGGGCCTGGGCCGTTACCTCGCCAGGCGCCCCCGCAGGCGGCGCAGGCGCGCGCGGCCATGGGCGACCAGGGTGTGCCAGCCCATGCGGAGGATCTTGCCGGGGGGAAACTCGCTCTTGAGGATCGCCGCCACCGCATCCGGGTCGATCCGGCCGAGGCGTTCGACCATGCGGTCCCAGTGCGCCTGGGTGAAGGTGGCCCCGCGCCGGTTGACCACGAAGCCCAGCGCGTAGTCGATCTGCAGCGCGCGGCGCACGCGCCATTCGTAGCGCCGGAGCGGCCAGCGCCGCCCGGTCCGGGCCGTGCGCCCCAGCGCTTCGCCCAGCAGCCGGCCGAATTCGATGCACACCCGGATCCCCTCGCCCACGGTGGGGGTGGCGAAATTGGCCGAATCGCCCACCCGGATCACGTTGCCGAAGAGCATCCGGCCTTCGAAGGGCACCGAGGGCAGGATGCCGCCATGGGTAGTGGGCTCGCCGGACAGGTCGAGGCCGAATCGCCGCTCGATGTCGGTCTCCAGCAGCGCCTCCAGCACCTTGCGCGGCGAGGCGCGGGTATCGGGAGTGATGAGGCCGACGCCGAGGCGGAACTTGCCGTCGGCGGTGGGAAAGCCCCAGCCATAGCCCGAGGGCACTTCGTCGCCGACGAAGATCAGCGCCCGGTCGGGGCGGTTGCGGCCCAGGGGGTATTCGTATTCGATCCCCACGCCCAGGCGCCCGGGCTTTTCGGCCAGCCCCAGCGAGGCGAGCACGGCCGCGTGCCAGCCCGAGGCATCGACGATGTAGCGCGAGCGCACCTGGCGCAGGGAGCCGTCGCGGGTGCGGATGGTCGAGAGAAAGCGCCCGTCGCTTTCCTTGCGGGTGGCGGTGAACTTGCAGCCCAGCCACAGCGCCCGCGCCTTGTGGTCCGAGAGGCTGGCCAGCCACTTGTAGAGCCGTTCGGTGTGCAGGATCACCGGCACATGGGGGCCGAGATTGATGGTGACGCCGATCCCTCCGGTATAGGCGTCGCTCTGGCGAATCGGCAGGTAGAATTCCTCGGGGATGCCGAGGCGCTGCACCTCGTCGAGCCAGGAGCCGCCGGAGGTGCGCACCGGCAGGCCGATTTCGCGGTCCTGGTGGACGAGGATCACCGGCAGGTCATCGGGCAGGGTGGAGGCTACCGACAGCCCCGCCGGGCCGCCGCCGACGATCAGGATTTCGCATTCTTCGGGTTTCATCGGGGCTCCTGATAGGGCGGGGCTTTGCCGGACGATCCTGCCCGCATTTGCCCGCGCGGGCAAGCCGCCTTGTCCCGAAGCCAGCTGCCGGAACTTCGTTTCGCTCCCGGCCACTTTCTGCTTGAACTGCCCCGGCGCATTGCCTAAATACCCCCCACGGCGCGGGGCGCGCCGGCGCATGGGGCCTTAGCTCAGCTGGGAGAGCGCTTGCATGGCATGCAAGAGGTCAGGGGTTCGATCCCCCTAGGCTCCACCACCTCCCCCGCGCGCGGCATTTCCCCCTCCGCATTTTCCCGCCATTTTTTCGGAGGTGTTTCCGGGCGCGTGCCCGCTGCTTTTCGCTGTCACCGTTTCGAAAGGGCGGCTGCCGGTTGCTGCGGGGCAGGTGAGCGGGGCAGGTGAGCGCAGGTGAGCAGGGCAGAGAAGAGAAGCTGTCAGGCGCGCTCCGAAGCCGCTGCCACCTCCGGCGCGTGTCGTGCCAGCCAGGCCCGTACCGCGCCCTGTCTGGGCCGGGCCACGCGCAGGCGTTCGCCGGCGGTGGTCACGATCGTGTCATGGCCGTCGTCGCCCCGCTCCAGCCGGGTGATCGCCCGGCTTGCGACCCAATAGGAGCGATGCGCCAGCACCCCGTCGCTTTCGCGCGTCTGCGAGATCAGGTCGCCAAGCCGGCCGCGCAGCCGGTGGGTCCGCTCGGCGGTCTGCACCAGCACATGATGCTCCTGGCCGCGCAGGGTCAGGATCGTGTCGAGTTCGAAGCGCTGGCCGGCAACGGCGATGCTTCTGGCCGGGGGGCCTTTCTGCTGCAGCCGCAACCGCAGCTGTGGCAGGACGAAGGCGAAATAGATCGCTTCGCCAATGGCGGCAAAGCCATAGCCGGTGAGCAGGATCTCCGGGCCGAAGATCTCGTCCCAGCCGCGCCCGGTGGTCCATTGCACGAGCGAGGCGGTGCACAGATAGGACACCAGATAGGCAAGCAGCCCGTTTGCCGGCAGAAAGACCGGCGGCAGCGGCCAGCGCCGGCCGAGCCCGCCCCAGAGCAGGGTCAGGGCGGTATAGGTGCCGATCTGCACCGTGGTGGCAATGCTCCAGATCAGCGCCGCCTGCCACCAGGCCATGTATTCTTCGAGATGCGCCGCATCGAGCACCACCAGGGTCAGGGTCAGCAGCCCGGCAAAGAGCAGCACCATCGGCTGGCGCAGGGTTTCGAATATTTCACCGGAGGTAATCGTCAGCGGGCGCAGGAAAATGTCGCGGGCCTTTATTTCGAAGCATGTTTCGTCACGCATCCGGGCCTCCCAGAGCTGTCCCGTGGGGGCTATGTGCGGATTTTCGCGACTCCGGTCAAGGCCTTGCACGCCTTGCACCGAGCAGGTGGGTCGTTTGCCGGCGATTAGCGCCAAGGCGGGGCGACGGGCCCCGATCAGGCTTGCACAGGGCGGATCGGCTGGGTATGAGGGCCCCCGGAGCGGGTGATTAGCTCAGCTGGTAGAGCGCTTCGTTTACACCGAAGATGTCGGGAGTTCGAGTCTCTCATCACCCACCACCAACCCACCACCGCCTGCGACTCCTTCGCCGGTTCGATCGTCCGGCCTTGCACAGGGGCCGGGCGGGGTCTATCTGGAGCGCCAGAGGAGTGCGCGACATGGCTCGAAGACCGGCAAAGGAACTGCCCGAGGAACGGGAGAAGTCAAGGAAGATCGGCGCGCTGAAGGGGCTCTGGCCGTTCCTGCGCCCCTATCGCGGCCTGATGGCGGCGGCGCTGGTGGCGCTGGTGCTGACGGCTTCGATCTCGCTGATCCTGCCGATCGCCGTGCGCCGGGTGGTGGACGGCTTTTCCACCGCCACGATCGAGCGGATCGACCAGTATTTCCTCGCCGCCCTCGGCGTGGCGCTGGCGCTGGCGCTGGGCACGGGGCTGCGCTACTACCTCGTCACGCGCCTGGGCGAGCGGGTGGTGGCCGATATCCGCGAGGCGGTCTTTGCCCGGGTGATCGCCATGAGCCCGGCCTTTTTCGAGCGGATCATGACCGGCGAGGTGCTGAGCCGGATCACCACCGACACCACGCTGATCCTGTCGGTGATCGGCTCTTCGGTGTCGGTGGCGCTGCGCAACGTGCTGATCTTTGTCGGCGGGCTGGGGCTGATGCTCTACACCTCGGCCAAGCTCACCGGGCTGGTGCTGCTGATCGTGCCGGCGGTGGTGGTGCCGATCGTGCTGCTGGGCCGCCGGTTGCGCAAGCTCGGGCGCGAGAACCAGGACTGGATCGCCGAAAGCTCGGGCAAGGCCTCGGAGGCGCTCTCCTCGGTGCAGACGGTGCAGGCCTTCACCCACGAAGAACGCTCGCGCGCCGCTTTCGACGCGGTGACCGAAGAAAGCTACGCCTCGGCCAAAAGGCGCATCGCCACCCGCGCGGTGCTGACGGTGATCGTGATCGCGCTGATCTTTTCGGGCGTGGTCGGGGTGCTGTGGGTCGGGATGCGCGACGTGCGCGCGGGCGAGATGAGCGTGGGCGCGCTGGTGCAGTTCGTGATCTTCAGCGTGATGGTCGCGGGCGGCGTGGGCGCGCTGACCGAGATCTGGAGCGAGCTGCAGCGCGCCGCCGGCGCCACCGAGCGGCTGGTGGAGCTGCTGGGTGCCGACGACCCGGTGCGCGACCCGCCCCGGCCCGCTTCGCTGCCCAGCCCGGTAAAGGGGGAAATCCGGCTCGACAATGTGAGCTTCCGCTACCCGGCCCGGCCCGAACAGCTGGCGCTCGACCGGGTGAGCCTCGCGGTCAGGCCCGGCGAGCGCGTGGCCCTGGTCGGCCCGTCCGGGGCGGGCAAATCGACCGTCATCCAGCTGATCGAGCGCTTCTATGACCCGACCGAGGGCGCGGTGCTGCTCGATGGCGCCGACCTGCGCAGCCTCGCGCGCCACGACTTCCGCCGCCACATGGCGCTGGTGCCCCAGGATGCGGTGATCTTCGCCGCCAGCGCGGGCGAAAACATCCGCTTCGGCCGGCCCGAGGCCAGCGACGCCGAGGTGGAAGCGGCCGCGCGCGCCGCCCATGCGCATGATTTCCTCGCCCGCCTGCCCGAGGGCTACGATACCCAGCTGGGCGAACGCGGGGTGATGCTCTCGGGCGGGCAGAGACAGCGCATCGCCATCGCCCGGGCGATCCTGCGCGATGCGCCGGTGCTGCTCCTGGACGAAGCCACCAGCGCGCTCGACGCCGAGAGCGAACGCCTGGTGCAAAGCGCGATCGACGAAATGGCGCGCGGGCGCACCACCCTGATCATCGCCCACCGGCTGGCAACGGTGAAGAATGCCGACCGGATCGTGGTCTTCGACGAAGGCCGGATCGTCGCCGAGGGCAGCCACGACGAGCTTGTCGCCCAGGGCGGGCTCTACGCGCGCCTCGCCCGACTGCAATTCACCGAAGGACTGGCGGCGGAATAACGCCCCCGCCCGATTTTTCTGCGAAAAATCGTAGGCGCGACAGGTGAAGATATCGTTAACCGCCCCCGATTTTCCGGTGGCGGGCGGTAATATCTCCGCCCCGGTCAGGTGCGCCTGCGCTCTGATGGCGCCGGTTCTTCTGGCTATGGGCGGCGCGGCGCAATCGCCGGGGCGGGCAGGCCTGGGCCAGACGCCCCGCGCCCGATTTTTCTGCGAAAAATCGTAAGCCTGGCAGGTGAAGATATCGTTAACCGCGCCCGATTTCCCGAGATTGCGCTGCTGCCCCGCGGCTCCTGTCCCTGCCCGCCTCTCCCGCGAACAGTTGCCGGAACGCGCGGCTGCGCCCTTGCCAGCGCGCGGCTTTCGCGTCATCCTGCCTTTCCAGCAGATGCCCGCAGAGGCACGAGGGGAGGAGACATGTACGAATTCAGTTCCATCGCCGACCGCAACGCGATCGAGGCCGAAATTCCGTGGGAGGAGCGCGACCACCCGCAGAGCATCCACGCGCTGCTACAGCGCACCGTTGACCGCTTTGCCGACCGCCCGGCGGTGAGCTTCCAGATCACTTCGGGGCCTTCCGACAAGGCCGAGACCGTCACCTGGCGCCAGTTCTACGAAAAAAGCGTGCAGGCGGCGAACCTGTTTCGCTCCCTTGGCGTGGGCGAGGGGGACGTGGTCGCCTATCTGCTGCCCAATTGCAACGAGACCCTCTATGCGCTGATCGGCGGCGCCATGGCCGGGATCGTGAACCCGATCAACCCGCTGCTCGAGCCCGAGCAGATCGCCTCGATCCTGCGCGAGACCGGCGCCAAGGTGCTGGTCACGCTCAAATCCTTCCCCAAGACCAATGTCGCCCAGGTCGCCGCCGAGGCGGTGAAGCGCGCGCCCAATGTCAAGACGGTGCTGGAAGTGGACCTGAACCGCTACCTGAGCCCGCCGAAAAGCTGGCTCGTGCCCCTCCTGCGCCCGAAAACCGAGGCAAGCCACCACGCGGAGGTGAAGGATTTCACGCGCGAAATGGCCCGCCAGAATACCAGCCTCGACTTTGCCGACACCACCGAAGACCGCGTCACCTGCTATTTCCACACCGGCGGCACCACCGGCATGCCCAAGGTCGCCCAGCACAAGGTCAACGGCATCGTCTACAATGGCTGGCTCGGCGCCAACCTGCTGTTTGACGAGCATGACGTGATCATCTGCCCGCTGCCGCTGTTTCACGTCTTTGCCGTGCATGTGGTGTTCATGGCGGTGATGACGGCGGGCGCGCATGTGATCTTCCCGACGCCCGCGGGCTATCGCGGCGAGGGGGTGTTCGACAATTTCTGGAAGCTGATCGAGCGCTGGAAGGTCTCCTTCGTGATCACGGTGCCCACCGCCATCGCCGCGCTGATGCAGCGCCCGGTCGATGCCGATGTCTCCACCCTCAAGACGGCCTTTTCCGGCTCCGCGCCGCTGCCGCTCGAGCTCTACAAGCGCTTCGAGGCGGCCACCGGCGTCACCATCTGCGAGGGCTACGGGCTCACCGAGGCCACCTGCCTCGTCTCCGTCAACCCGCCCAGCGGCGAAAAGAAGGTCGGCTCGGTCGGGGTGCCCTTCCCCTATACGGACGTGAAGATCTGCCACGCCGATGACACCGGCAGCGTCAGCCGTATCTGCGAGGCCGACGAGGTGGGCGAGATCTGCGTGGCCAATCCCGGCGTCTGGGGCGGGCACACCTATACCGAGGCGGAAAAGAATATCGGCCTCTTTCACGAGATCGACAACCGCCTCTACCTGCGCACCGGTGATCTGGGCCGGCTGGACAGCGATGGCTACCTCTGGATCACCGGCCGGGCCAAGGACCTGATCATCCGCGGCGGCCACAATATCGACCCGGCCGAGATCGAAGAAGCGCTGGCCGGGCACCCGGCGGTGGCCATGGTCGGCGCGATCGGCCAGCCCGATGCCTTTGCCGGCGAATTGCCCTGCGCCTATGTGGAGCTGGTCGAGGGCGCCAGCGTCACCCCCGAGGAGCTGACCGCCTTTGCCCGCGAACATGTCAAGGAGCGCGCCGCCGTGCCCAAGCATGTGGAAATCCTTGACGAACTGCCTAAAACCGCTGTCGGCAAGGTGTTCAAGCCCGCGCTGCGCAAGATGGCGATCACGCGGGTCTACAACGCGGCGCTCAGCGAAGCGGGCCTCGCGGCGGAGGTGGCCGAGGTGGTCGAGGACAAGAAGCGCGGCCTCGTCGCCCGCCTGCGCGCCACCGGCGAGGTGGACCGCGCGGCGGTGGAAAAACTGCTGGGCGAGTACACCCGCCCCTTCGACTGGGCAGAGTAAGCCGGAACCTGTTTCACGGGCAGCCTGGGGGCGCTGCCCCCAGACCCCCGGGATATTTTCAGACCAATGATGAGGAGGACCCTGCCATCATTGGTCCTCAAATATCCCCGCCGGAGGCATGAAATCCGCCGCGCCGCGCGCGGCGCGGCCTGAAGCTTCAGTGCATCTTGTCGCTGAGGTCGATCGAGACCACCTGATTCCTGATCCCGTCGATTTCGAGCACGGGGCCTGCGGCCACCGCCTCGACCCCGCAGCGGCGCGTCCAGCGCGGCCAGTTGGCCGGGATCAGCCCCAGCACCTGGGTGGCGCCGAGGTCGCGCGCGGCCTTGGTCATCTCGATCACCAGATGGGCGTGCACCGTGCGCCGGATCCTCGCCGGGGTGTCGTGATCGACGAAGATGCGGCTCGATTCCCAGATATGCGGGGCCACGGGGGCCTCTTCGTAGAGCAGGTTCGTCGGGATCGAGTCGAGCAGGCCGCGCTGGGCGTCGCGGATCATGTAGGAATAGATGCCGCAGCGCGCGGTGGTGGGGGTGAGGCGGATGCCGGCATAGACCTTGCCCAGGTGATGCACCGCCACCCAGCGGCTGGCCGGCGTGTCGTACTGGTCGTATTCCATGCCCATGGCCTCGGGCAGGTCCCACTTGTTCTGCTCGATGAAGCTCTTGCGCCGAGCGCGAAAGACGTTGGCCAGAAGCTCGCCATGGTTGTGCATGTTTTCGAAAGAAAGCGTGGTAGTCTGCATGTTTCCCTCCAGGTTTTGATTCAGGTTCAGGTGCCCAAACGGGCGGCAGCGGGGTGGATTCGGCCCTCAGAGGAACCGGTAATCCTTGGCGCGCTGAATCGCTTCAGCAGTGGTGCGGGCAAAGAGCTTCTTGCGGGCAGAGGCAAGCCGCGCCTTGAGCGCACTTTCGGAAATGCCCAGGGAGGCGGCGCCCTGGGCGTAGCGTTCGCCGGAGGCGATGACCTGAAGCGCCTCTATTTCGGCGTCGGTCAGGTTGTCCGGCGGTTCGGTCTCGTGGTGCAGGCGCAGGACCACGCCGGAAATGGCGGCCATTTCCTGATCGGTGAATTCGCGGTCGCCGCGGGCCACGCCGGCGATGGTGCGCGAGGCGACCGGGCCGCAGGAGACGATGACGCCGTATTTCAGGCCGAACTC
Source organism: Paracoccaceae bacterium (assembly GCA_027082975.1). Classification (GTDB taxonomy): domain Bacteria; phylum Pseudomonadota; class Alphaproteobacteria; order Rhodobacterales; family Rhodobacteraceae; genus JAAEUB01. The sequence goes on from JALWTH010000413.1 coordinate 9,493, forward strand.
GGTGGCCTCCTTCATGATGCCGAACGGGTCGGGCAGGTCCACCTCGGACCAGCGCGAGGCGCCGGTGCGCGAGATTCCCCATGCCACCAGCGGATCGCGCAGCCCGTAGGCATTTTGCGTGTAGTGGTCGGTCCAGGCCTGATCGTAGGTCTGGAAGGTCATCATGGGAGAGACGAAGCGGATATGCAGTGCGACGTAATATCCGAGGGGAGCCAGGCTGGCCAGGTCCGCGAGCAACTCGTCAATCACATGATTCCGTCCCATATGGTTAATGTTGGGAGAAAACCGGGAAATAACAACTGTAAATTGTGTGTTGGTGCCGGATCATGCCCGGAAGGCGGTGGATCCCCGGCAGATTATTGCACAATGAGAATTTTCTTGCTGATTTCGGGGCGCGGTGCGCCCTGTGAGGGGTAGAAGAGAGCAAAACGCTTGCAGAATGCAACATGTGCGGCGCCTGTCTGCCGGCCTGTTGAGAACGGCGCATGATTCGCACCGCGTGGCGGCGGCGGGAGAGCGGGAGAGGATGCGCTTGCGGGTGTAGGTGGGTGGCGGGCTGGTACGGTT
>JALWTH010000414.1 GCA_027082975.1 Paracoccaceae bacterium
TTTGAACCTGGAGGATGGAGAGAGGCCGATGCGGCGCCCCCGCCCCCACCCCGGCCATGACCGGCCCCGCCGGTGCCGCCGGTGCCGCCGCCCCGCCCGCCGGGTGCTGGCCGCCCTCGCGCTGGGGGCGGCGCTGGCGCTGACACCGGCCCCGGCGGTCACGCAGGGCGCAAATACCGGGTCGGGCAGCCTGGCCTCGCTGGTGGCCGATCAGGTGCTGCTCGAGGGGCGCGCGATCCTGGCCCGGGGCAATGTGGAGATATTCTACCGCGGCGCGCGGCTGAGCGCCGCCAGCCTGCGCTACGATTCGGCTACCGGGCGGCTCGAGATCGCCGGCCCGATCCGCCTCACCGACGAAAACGGCACCGTGTTCCTCGCCGATGCGGCCGAGCTTTCGGCGGACCTGCGCGAAGGCGTGCTGGAAAGCGCCCGCCTGGTGCTGGACCAGCAGTTGCAGATCGCCGCCGCCGAGATCAACCGCGTCGGCGGGCGCTATACCCAGATGACCCGGGTCATCGCCTCTTCCTGCCAGGTCTGCGCCGGCAAGCCGGTGCCGCTCTGGGCGATCCGCGCCCGCCGGGTGGTACATGACCAGGAGCGGCGCCAGCTCTACTTCTACGGCGCCCAACTGCGGTTTGCGGATGTGCCGGTCTTCTACCTGCCGCGCCTGCGCCTGCCCGATCCCAGCGTGCGCCGCGCCACCGGCTTTCTGGTGCCGCGTCTGCGCTTCAACAGCCAGCTGGGCACCGGGGCGCGCATCCCCTTCTTCCTGCGGCTGGGGGATCACGCGGACCTGACCTTTGCCCCCTTCGTGACCAATGTCACCTCCACCCTCGAAACCCGCTACCGCCAGGCGCTGCGCTTCGGCTCCTTCGAGGTCGATGCCAATGTCTCCCGCGACACGCTGCTGCCCGGCACCAGTCGCTGGTACCTGACCGCGCGGGGCGATTTCGACCTGCCGCTGGGCTTCGGCCTGTCGATCGACCTCGCCCGCGCCTCCGACCCGGCCTATCTGTCCGATTACGGCTGGTCGCGCCAGGACCGGCTGCAGAACATCGCCGAGATCAGCCGGGTGCGGCGCGACCAGTATATCCACGGCGACCTGATCAACTGGCAGACCCTGCGCGCCAGCGAGATCCCGATTGCCGACCAGCTGCCCTTCGCCCAGAGCGACTTCCTGTTCGAGCAGCGCTGGCATCCGGGCTGGCCGGGGGGCGAGGTGGTGCTGCGCCTGTCGGGCGACGCGCTGGTGCGCGAAAGCGCGCTGGACATGCTCGGGCGCGACCTGGCGCGCAGCGGCGCGGCGCTGTCCTGGCGGCGCGACTGGATCCTGCCGGCGGGGCTGGTGGCCAGCGCCGAAGCCGCGCTTGCGGCCGACGGCTTCGTCATCGGCGACGATTCGCGCTACGCCACGCTGCAGAGCCGCACCACCGGGGGCCTCGCCCTGCGCCTCGCCCTGCCCATGGCGCGCAGCACCGCGAGCGGGGCCAGCGAAGTGCTCGAACCCGTGGTGCAGCTGGCCTGGAGCGCCCAGCGGGGGCCGGACGCGCCCAATGACGACAGCGTGATGGTCGAATTCGACCCCTCGAACCTCTTCGCCCTGTCGCGCTTTCCCGGCCAGGACGCGGTGGAGCGCGGGCTCAGGGCCAATATCGGCCTGACCTGGAGCCGGATCCAGCCCGGCGGGCTCTCCTTCACGCTGACCGGGGGCAAGGTGCTGCGCCAGGCCGATCCGGGGCAGTTCTCGGCCGCCTCGGGCCTCGACGGGCTGAGCTCCGACTGGCTGCTTGCCGGGCAGGTCAGCTGGGGCGAGCGGCTGTTTGCCCAGGGGCGCGCGCTGATTGCCGACGATTTCTCCCTGACCCGGGCCGAAACCCTGATCGGCTGGCAGGGCGAGCGGCTCCAGCTCAGCGCCGGGCAGACCTGGCTGATCGCCGATCCGCTGGAGAGCCGGCCCAACCCGCTGAACGAATGGAACTTTTCCAGCCGCTACCAGATCAGCGACGGCTGGGCGGCGCGCTTCGGGGCGCGCTACGATGCCTTTGCCGGCCAGCCGACCCGGGCCGATCTCGGGATCGAGTTCAGGACCGAATGCCTGTCGGTGGACCTGTCACTGACGCGCAACTACGCCTCTTCGGGCAGCGTCACGCCTTCGACCGACCTGGGCTTTTCGGTGGAGCTGGCGGGTATCGGCACCTCGCGCGCGCGCCGCGCCAGCGGCTGCTCGGGCTGAGGCACGCAAGGTGCCGGCTGCCCGCGACAAGCCGAAACACGCGCGCAGGCGCCCGGATAGCGCGAAGGCGCTTGAAGGCCGGGGCAAAACGCGCGACATTGGCCGGTAACGAACGGGGCATGAAGGCTGGGGGCTGAGCATGGGCATGGGCAAAGGCGTGGGCATGGGCATGGGCGTGGGCATGGGCATGGGCGTGGGCATGGAGCGCAAGACAGAGAAGAAACCGGGCGCGCACGGCCAGGACCGCCCCCGGGGCACTCCCCGCCGTGCCCTGCGCGCCCTCGCCGCC
>JALWTH010000415.1 GCA_027082975.1 Paracoccaceae bacterium
CGCTTCGATCCCGCCTTCCTTGCCCAGGCCGCCCGCGATCCAGCGGATGTTTTCAAACGCCGAGAGCGCGGCGGCGGCGGCCTCGGCATTGGTGGCCTTGGAATCGTTGATATAGGTGACGCCGCCCACCTCGGCGATCCACTGCGAGCGGTGCGGCAGGCCGGTGAAGCTGGCAAGGCCCTCTTCGATCAGGCGCGGGGCGAGGCCCAGCGCGCGGGCGGTGGCGTAGGCGGCGCAGGCGTTCTGGTGGTTGTGGCGCCCGGGCAGCGCCTTCATCTTGCGCAGGTCGACCGAGGCCACCTGCCGGCCCTTGCGCCGCTCGGCGAGAAAGCCCTTGCGCGCGGTGACCTGCCAGCCCGGCCCGGTGAGCTTGCGGGTGACCGAAACGCGGATCAGCCGGCTGTCGGCCGGGCCCTCGGCCATCTGCCCGGCGAGATACACCCCCTCCTTTTCATCCACCCCGATAATGGCGCGCTCCGGCCCGCCCTCGGCAAAGAGGCGGCGCTTGGCGGCGAAATAGCCGCCGATGCCGCCGTGGCGGTCGAGGTGGTCGGGGCTGAGATTGGTGAAGACGGCGATGTCCGGGGTGAGCGCGCGGGCAAGCTCTGTCTGGTAGGATGACAGCTCCAGCACCACCACGCCGCCATCGCCGGGGGGCGCGATATCGAGCACCCCGCGGCCGATATTGCCCGCAAGCTGCACCGCGCGCCCGGCGCTCTCCAGCAAGTGGGCGATCAGGGCGGAGGTGGTGGATTTGCCGTTGGAGCCGGTCACCGCCACCACCTGGGGGATGCGCTCGAAATGGTCCCATTCGGGGCGGGCAAGGGAGCGGAAGAAGAGGCCGATGTCGTTGTCCACCGGCACGCCCGCTTCCATGGCGCGGGCGATGTGGCGGTTGGGCGCGGGGTAGAGGTGGGGGATGCCGGGGCTCACGATCAGCGCGGCCACGCCCTCAAACGCATCGCGCCGGCCGAGGTCGTGGAGCGTGAGGCGCTCGGCCTCGGCGCGCGCGCGCGCTTCGGGGCTGTCGTCCCAGCAGAGCGCCTCGGCACCGCCGGCCACAAGCGCGCGCGCGGCCGCCAGCCCCGAGCGCCCCAGCCCCAGCACCGCCACGCGCGCGCCCTCATATCCGCGCACCGGGATCATCCGCCGCGCTCCGCCCGCGCGCGCAGCAGCGCCAGCGCCTCGTCGGCCCGCGCCTCGGGCACGAACAGGTGGTCATGCCGGCAGCCGGCGACGATATTGCAGGGGATGCCCGCGGCGGCGAGGGTTTCGCTGACCGCCGCCGTCAGTCCGGTGCCGTCAAGCGCCGAATGCACGCCCAGCATCAGATGCGCCATGACCGGACCATGCGCGACCAGCCCGGGCCGGCGCGCCTCTTCGGTGGAGATCACCACCGACAGCCCTTCGGGCTCGCGCATCACCGCCAGGGCCCGCCCCGCCAGTGCCGGCGCCCGGGGGTCGGCCTCGGGCAGGCTGGCAAAGACCCAGCGCCCGGGTCGGCGCCGGGGTGCCATCTCGCGGATCATCCGCTGGCTGTCACGCACCGGCCCGGTCATCTCACCGTATCTTCAGCGTCGCCAGCCCCACCAGTGCCAGCACCAGCGAGATGATCCAGAAGCGGATCACGATCTGGGGTTCGGACCAGCCGCGTTTTTCGAAATGGTGGTGGATCGGCGCCATAAGGAAGACGCGCTTGCCGGTGCGCTTGTAGTAGAGCACCTGGATGATGACGCTGAGCGTTTCGACCACGAACAGCCCGCCGACGATGGCGAGCACGATCTCGTGCTTGATCGCCACCGCAATGGCGCCGAGCGCGCCGCCCAGCGCGAGCGAGCCGGTATCGCCCATGAACACGGCCGCGGGCGGGGCGTTGTACCACAGGAAGCCGAGCCCGCCGCCGATCAGGCCTGCGGTGAAGATCAGCACTTCGCCGGTGCCGGGCACATAGTGCAGGCCGAGATATTCGGTAAAATCCACCCGCCCCACCGCATAGGCGATCGCCCCGAGCGTGCCGGCGGCGATCATCACCGGCATGATCGCGAGCCCGTCGAGCCCGTCGGTCATGTTGACCGAATTGGCCGCGCCCACGATCACCAGCGCCGCGAAGGGCAGGTAGAACCAGCCGAGATTGAGCAGCGTATCCTTGAACACCGGCAGCGCCAGCTGGCCGGCAAGGGCCTCGGGGTGGTGGATCTGCACCCACCAGCCGGCGCCAAGGGCGATCACGACGCCCAGCGCCAGGCGCACCCTGCCGGGCACGCCTTTTGCGTTGTTCTGTGAGACCTTGGCGAAATCATCGGCAAAGCCGATCAGGCCGAAGCCCAGCGTCACCAGCACCACCATCCAGACATAGGGGTTGTCCCAGCGCGCCCAAAGGAGCGTCGCCACCAGCACCGCGCCGAGGATCAGCACGCCGCCCATGGTCGGCGTGCCGGCCTTTTCGAGGATATGGCTTTCGGGGCCATCGGTGCGGATCGGCTGGCCGTTGGACTGGCGGCGCTTCAGGAGGTCGATCAGCGGCTGGCCGAACAGGAAGCCGAAGATCAGCGCGGTGAAAAAGGCCCCTCCGGCGCGGAAGGTGATGTAGCGAAAGAGGTTCAGCCACCCCCAGACATCCGAATAATCGGTCAACCAGTACAACATTATACGCTTCCTCGCATTTCCCCGCCCTGCGGATGGCCCAATTTGCGCAGGGCGTCAACCACCTCTGCCATTCGCGCGCCGAGACTGCCCTTGACGAGCACCACGTCGCCCGGGCGCACCAGCGCGCCGGCCCGGGCGGCAAGATCGCCCGCGCGCTCCACCCAGCGGCCCTGCATGTCGCCCTCAAGCCGCTCCCAGAGCGCGCGCATCCGCGGGCCGACGCAATGCACCCGGTCGATATGGCCAAGAGCTTCGAGGCGGGCAAGCTCTGCGTGCAGCCGCGCTTCGCCTTCGCCAAGCTCAAGCATGTCGCCCAGGATCGCCACCCGCCGGCCACCCGCCCCCGGCGCGCTCAGCGCCAGCACTTCGAGGGCGGCGGCCATGGAGGCGGGGTTGGCGTTGTAGGAATCGTCGATCAGGGTGAAGGCAAGGCCCTCCACCGCATCCAGCACCACCTGTTCGCGCTGCCCGCGCCCGTCATGGGGGTGCCAGTCGGCAAGGTCGCGGGCGGCCAGCGTCACATCGGCCCCGAGCGCGCTGACCGCCGCCAGCACCCCTGCGGCATTGGCGGCGAAGTGGCGCCCGGGCGTGGCCAGGCGGAGGAGCTGCGCGCCGGCCGGGGTCTCGACCTGCGCGATGGTGGAATCGGCAGTGAGATCCACCCGGGCGAGGCGGAAATCGGCCGTGTCGGCGCTGCCGAAGGTAAGGCAGTCATGCCCCCCGGCCCCCGCCCTCAGGATCGGGCTCACCGGCAGATCGGCATTGACCACCGCCACGCCCCCGGGGGTGAGTCCGGTGAAGATCGCGGCCTTTTCGCGGGCGATTTCCTCAATGGAGTCAAAGGCTTCCAGATGCGCGGGCGCAACCGTGGTGATCATCGCCACATGGGGCCGCGCCATCGCCGCAAGGGGGGCGATCTCGCCCGGATGGTTCATGCCGATCTCGATCACCGCGAAATCGGCGTCGCTCGGCAGGCGTGCCAGCGTCAGCGGCACGCCCCAGTGGTTGTTGTAGCTCGCTTCGGCCGCGTGCACCCGGCCCTGCCGGCCCAGCACCAGGCGCAGCATCTCCTTGGTCGAGGTCTTGCCCACCGAGCCGGTCACCGCCACCACCCGGGCCGCCGCGCGCTCGCGCGCCGCCCGGCCCAGCGCTTCGAGCGCCGTCAGCACATCGGGCACGATCAGCAGCGGCGCATCCTCTGCCACGCCCTCGGGCCGGCGGCTCACCAGCGCCGCGCTCGCGCCCTTTTCGAGCGCGGCGGCGACGAAATCATGCCCGTCGCGCGCCGCCTTGAGCGCCACGAACAGATCGCCCGGCGCGAGCGTGCGGCTGTCGATCGAAACGCCCGTGACCGCCCAGTCGCCGCGCGCAACGCCGCCCGTGGCCGCTGCCGCCTCGCCTGCCGTCCACAGGCTCATGCCAGCCGCCCTTCCAGCGCCGCCACGGCCACGCTTGCCTGCTCGGCATCGTCAAAGGGCAGCACATCGTCGCCGATGATCTGGCCGGTTTCGTGTCCCTTGCCGGCGATCAACAGCGCATCGCCCGCCTCGAGCATGTCCACCCCGCGCAGGATCGCCTCGGCCCGGTCGCCCATTTCCAGCGCTTCGGGGCAGCCTTCGCGCACCATGGCGCGGATCGCCACCGGGTCTTCGCTGCGCGGGTTGTCATCGGTGACAATGGCGATATCGGCATGTTCCGCCGCCGCGCGGCCCATCAGCGCGCGTTTGCTGGTATCGCGGTCGCCGCCGGCGCCAAACACCACCACGAGGCGCCCCATCACATGCGGGCGAAGCGCGGTGAGCGCGGTCTTGAGCGCGTCCGGCGTATGGGCGTAATCGACAAACACCGCCGCCCCGTTCGCGCGCCGCGCGGCAAGCTGCATCCGCCCGCGCACGGTGGTGAGTTCTTCAAAGGTTTCAAAGACTTCTGCGGGATCCTCGCCGCAGGCAATGGCGAGCCCCGCGGCCAGCAGGACGTTTTCGGCCTGAAAGCCGCCGATCAGGTTGAGCCGCGCCATATGCGCCTTGCTGTGCCAGTGAAAGCGCAGCTCCTGCCCGGTCTGGCCGAAGCGCTGGTGGGTCAGGCGCAGGTCCGCGCCCTCGGCCCGGCCCACGCTCAGCACTTCGATGCCGCGCTTGTGGGCAAGCTCGGCCAGCGCCGGGCCCTTCTCGTCGTCGATATTGATCACCGCGCTGCCCTGCTCCGGCAGGACGCGGGTGAAGAGGCCGGCTTTGGCGTTGAAATAATCATCGAAATCAGCGTGATAGTCGAGATGGTCCTGAGTGAAGTTGGTAAACCCCGCCGCCATCAGCCGCACCCCGTCAAGGCGCTTCTGGGCAAGCCCGTGGCTGGAAGCCTCCATCGCCGCGTGGCTGACACCCTCGGCCGCCATCTCGGCCAGAATCCGGTGCAGGGTAATCGGCTCGGGCGTGGTGTGGCTGAGCGGCGCGGCAAAGGCGCCCTCGACCCCGGTGGTGCCGAGATTGGCGGCCGGGCGGCCGAGCGCCTCCCAGATCTGGCGGGTGAAGGTGGCGACCGAGGTCTTGCCATTGGTGCCGGTCACCGCCACCATCACCTCGGGCTGGGCGCCGAACCAGAGCGCCGCCGCATAGGCGAGCGCCTGGCGCGGGTCCTGGGCCACCACCAGCGCGGCATCGCTCGCGGCAAGCGCCTCGGCGGCGATTTCGGCGCCCTCGCGATCGGTCAGCACCGCGCCCGCGCCCATCCGCAGCGCGTATTGGATGAATTCGCCCCCATGCACCCGCGTGCCCGGCAGGGCGGCAAAGAGGTGGCCCGGCTTCACCTGCCGGCTGTCCACCGAAAGGCCGCTCACCCGCGCCTCGCGCCCGCCGCGCGCCCGCAGGCCGAGCTGGGCCAGCGATTTCGTCCTGTCCTGGCCCATGGCCTGCCCCCGCTTCAGTCTCGGGCAAGTGTTACGCCAGCCCGGCCCCGATTTGCAATCGCCGGTTTCAGCCCCATGAGCGGGGCGACGCGGCGGATGATCTCGGCGGCGACCGGCACCGCCGTCCAGCCGGCGGTGCGGCGCATCTCGCCGGCGGCGAAAATCTCGGGCTCGTCCAGCGAGACCACCAACACATAGGCCGGCTCATCGCTGGGAAAGACACTGGCAAAGGTGGAGATCAGCTTGTCGCCCTCATAGCCCGGCCGCCCGCGCAGGCCCGGCTTGTCGGCCGAGCCGGTCTTGCCGCCCACCGCATAGCCCGGCACTTCGCCAAAGCGCGCGGTGCCGCGCACCACCACCTGGCGCAGCATCGAGCGCGCGGCGGCCGAGACCTCGGGCGAAACCACCCGCGGACCGGGCTCGGCGCCGGCGCGTCTGAGCAGGGTGGGCTGGACGCGCCTGCCGCCATTGACGATGCTTGCATAGGCCGCGGCGAGATTCAGCGGCGAGGTCGAGACCCCGTGCCCGTAGGAGATGGTCATGGTGGAGAGTTCCTTCCACTCCCGCTCCCTGGGGCGCAGCGGCCGGGCGCCGGCGGCTTCGATCAGCTCCACCGGGGCCGGCTCCAGCAGGCCTAGCGCGCTCAGAAAGGCGCGCTGGCGCTCGGCGCCGATCATCTGCGCGATGCGGGCGGTGCCGAGATTGGAGCTCTTGACGATCACGTCGGTGAGCGACAGTTGCGGCCCGTAATTGTGAAAGTCGTTGATGGTGAAGCCGGCCATCCTGATCGGCCCGCGCGTGTTGACCATGCTGTCGGGGCCGAGCAGGCCCAGTTCCAGCGCCTGGGCGGCGGTAAAGATCTTGAACACCGAGCCAAGCTCGTAGAGCCCCTGCACCGCGCGGTTGAAGAGCGGGCTGTCCTCGGCCTTGCCCTCGGTGAGCGGGCGGGGGCGGTTGTTGGGGTCGAAATCGGGCAGGCTGGCCATGGCCAGCACCTCGCCGGTATGCACGTCCATCAGCACCGCCGCCGCGCCCCGGGCGCCCATGATCTTCATGCCGCCCTCGAGCACTTCTTCCAGCGCCGCCTGCACGGTGAGGTCGAGCGAGAGCCTGAGCGGCTCGCCGGCGCGGGCCGGGTCGCGCAGGCGCTGGTCGAAGTATTTCTCGACCCCCGCGACCCCGATCACCTCGGCCGCATTGACCCCCTCGCGGCCGAAACCCGCACCCCCCAGGATATGCGCGGCAACGGCGCCGTTGGGATAGAGGCGCATCTCGCGCGGGCCGAACAGCAGGCCGGGCTCGCCGATGTCATGCACCAGCTGCTGCTGCTCGGGACTGATCTTGCGCTTGATCCAGATGAACTTGCGCGGGCCGGTGAATTGCGCCAGCAGCCGGGCCTCGTCGAGATCGGGGAAGATGCGGGCAAGCTCGCGCGCCGCCTGGGCCTTGTCCACCATCATCGGCGGCTGGGCGTAGAGCGCGCGGGTGAGCATGTTGGTCGCGAGGATGCGCCCGTTGCGATCGACGATATCGGCGCGCGCCTGGGTGATCGCCTCGCGGTGACCGGCGCTGCGCGGCTCCTGCGGCTGGCTGGCGGCAAGCTCGCCCATGCGAAAGCCCACGACGATGAAGGCGCACAGGAACAGCCCGGCCAGCGCCAGAATCCGCCCCTCGGAGCGCAGCCGGGCGCGGTCGCGCATCTCTTCGCGGCGCCGGCGCAGGTTCTCGCGCTCGATCCGGTCCGGGTTTTCGCCCTTCTGCCGGGCTTCGAGGATGCGCGCCAGCGGGCGCAGGGGGATGCGTGTGCTCATTGGCCGGCCTCCCCGGCCCGTGGCAGCGGCGCGCTGACATCGCGCGCGCCCGAAATCTCCAGCCCTGTTGCCGGCCCGGGAAAGGCGATCTGGTCCACCCGGCCGAACTGTTCGGGCGTCATCGGCAACAGGCCGAGGCGGTCGAAATTGGTCTCGGCCAGGGCGCGCAGCCGGTCGGGGCGGTTCAGATAGGCCCATTCGGCGCGCAGGACGGCCAGTTCTTCGTGCATCCGGGCGATGTCGCGCTGCAGCGCCTCGGCCTCGTCGAGCGCGGCCTGGGTCTTGTAATTCTCGTGATAGGCCCAGAAGGCGAGCAGGATCACCGCCAGGGCCGACAGGACGTAAAGCGCCATACGCATCAGCAATTCCCCCATGTTACACGCGCGGGCAGGCCCAGCCGGGCGCGCTCGACCGGGCCGGCGGGCGCCTCGCTGCGCACCGCCACGCGCAGGCGGGCCGAGCGGGCGCGCGGATTGGCGGCGAGCTCGGCCGCATCGGGCGCGCGGGCCTTTTTCGTCGCGAGGCGAAAGCGGGGCGCCTCGCGCGCCGCTTCGGGCGCGTGGCGCGAGCCGCCGCCCCCGGCGCCCGAACGCGCCTTGAGGAAGCGCTTCACCACCCGGTCCTCGAGCGAATGAAAGGTCACCACCGCCAGCCGCCCGCCCGGCTTCAGCGCCCGCTCGGCGGCCTCCAGCCCGGCAATCAGCTCGCCGAATTCGTCATTGACCGCGATCCGCAGCGCCTGAAAGGAGCGGGTCGCCGGGTGGCTCTGGCCGGGCTTCTGGCGGGGCAGGCAGCGGGCGACGATCTCGGCGAGTTGCAGCGTGGTTTCAATGGGTTGGCTCTCGCGCGCCTTGACGATCGCGCGCGCGATCCGGCGCGCGGCGCGCTCCTCGCCGTAGTGAAAGAGGATGTCGGCCAGCACCGCTTCGCCGGCCCCGTTCACCAGGTCGCGCGCGCTCGGCCCCTGCTGGCTCATGCGCATGTCCAAGGGCCCGTCCTTCTGAAACGAAAAGCCCCGCTCCGCCCGGTCGATCTGCATCGACGACACGCCAAGGTCCAGCACCACCCCGTCGAGCGGCGCGCCGGCCAGCGCGTCAAGCTCGGAAAACAGCCCCTGCCGGAGCGTGAGCCTGCCCGCATAGGCGCCGATCCAGCCCTGCGCCATCTCCAGCGCCAGCGGGTCGCGATCCACCCCGATCACCCGCGCCGCTCCCGCCTCCAGCAGGGCGCGCGCATAGCCGCCGGCGCCGAAGGTGCCGTCGAGCCAGGTGCCCTCGACCGGCGCCACCGCCTCGAGCAGCGGCGCCAGCAGGACCGGGACATGCGGCGCGGCCGAAGCGGATTTCTGCGCCAGTTCGCCCATCACCGCCGCCCTCTTCCCCGCCCTTCCGGCTCACGCGCCAGATCCGAGAGCATGTCAAAGCCCCGCCCGGCCCGCTCGCGCAGATCCATCGGGTCCGGCAGCAGCGAAAGCTCGTCGAATTCCTCGGGATCGTCCTCGAGAAATTTCTCGGGCTGTTCCTCAAGCATTTCATAGAGGCGGGCATTGTCTTCTTCGTAGGTTTTCGGATTCCATATCTGGAAAGTGTCGTTGGTGCCGAGGAAGAAGGCCTCCCGCTCCAGCCCGATCTTCTCGCGCAGCCGGGCGGGCAGCACCAGGCGGCCGGTCTCGTCCACGCTGGTCGCAAAGGACTGCCCGCTGATCACCCGCTCGAGAAGCCTGCGCTTCGGCGTGCCGCGCTTCAGGGTGGCGATCAGCGCTTCCACCTCCTCCATGGCCTCGATCGTGTAGCATTCGAGAAACTTGCGCCGGCGGCCGCCATAGACGATGACCAGGTTCGGGTTCAGGCCCTCGTCCCAGTCGGGGTCGCCCCGCTCGAGCACACGGCGAAACGAGGCCGGGATCGAGACCCTGCCCTTGGTATCCACCTTGTGGGTGCTTTCGCCCCTGAACTTGAGTGCCACCTTGCCGCGCTCCTCGCGCCCCCTTGACTGCCTCCGCCCCCGAACCTTAGAAATGGAAACGGCGGATTGATCTGCTGCCACCGATCAATCCGCCGCCCATGCCCCCGTATCGGGGGTGTCCAGCTGCGCGCGCCACCTGGGGGGATGTCTGCTCGCCCGCGCGCCGGATCTCTTGTCACGAAAAGGCGGGTGCCTGTATGAAACCTGACTTGGGAGATGGAGGTTCTGCTGCCTCTTCGAGGTCTTTGTGCCTCTTTGCCGTCCCGCTCTTTTCGTGGGTTCAGTGATACACATGGGAAAGCGTGGGAACAAGTGGGAAATGATGGGAGAGGCAATTTTTTCTCGCTCTTTCGCATGGAGAAACGCGGAAAATTGCTCGATTTGGGGTAATTATTTCCAGATATAGCGAATGCCCCTCCCCTGCCCCACTAGATGTGGTGAAAAAAATGGCAAAGTACAGAGGAACCCGGCCACGGGACTGTGACATATTTGCCACTTTTGCCGGGAGAAAATAAGGCAGAAATGTGGCAAAGCCGGTGGAATTACCCAAATCGCCGGAAATTTCGGCTAAATTTCCGTCCCATGAATTCCCACCGCCCGTCCCATGATTTCCCATTTTCGCCCCGACAGGCCCCCGGCGGATGAAAAAGGCGCCGGAAATCTCTGGCGCCGGGGGCCTGTCGGGG
>JALWTH010000416.1 GCA_027082975.1 Paracoccaceae bacterium
GAGGCAGTCGGCCGGGGCGGTGGCGGGTGCGCAGGGGGGCTGCGGCGCGCTGGCCGGGTCGGGGCCGAGCGCCAGCCGGCGGGCCTGCTCCAGCGCCCCCGGCGGCACCGGCAGGCCCAGCCGCTCCAGCGCCGCGGCCAGGGTCTTGGCCAGCCGCTCGCCGGAAAAGGGCAGGAACAGGCAGTCGAGGATGCCGATGCGCATGGCTTCGGCGGCTTCGTTGATCTGGTCGCGCTCCACCAGCATGATGGCCTGACATTCCGGCGCCCGCTTCAGGCAGGCCTCTACCAGCGGCAGGGTCGGGCGCCCGGCAAACAGGGCCGGCAGCAGCACGATCTTCGGCCGCGCGGCCAGGCATTTGCTCTGCGCATCGGCCATGTCGGTGGAAACCAGCAGTTCGATGCCCAGCGCCGCGGCTATCCCGGCAATGCCCTCGGGCAGGCCGGCTTCGGTCTGCAATGCCAGCATTGTCGCCCGGTTCCGGCCCGGTTCCTGTGGGTGATGCCGGGCCTTGCTCCGTTTCGAATCAGTCAAAACGCACCTTGGAATCGTTACTTTTTCCATCCCCGACCGCCCGTTTCCGGGCGGCCTTCTCCCATAGGTGCAACGAAATGTGGCGAAATTCCACCGATAGATTGGATTTTAATTGAATTTTTCCGTTCTGGCCGAAGACCCGCCGCCGAAGACCCGCTTGCCCGCGCCCCGGCCCGCCGGGACCGGCCGCCGGGATCAGCCGGCGGGGTAGCCAAGCCCGGCAAGGGCGGCCTCGATCTCGTCGAGGATCGCCGGGTCGTCGATGGTGGCTGGCATCCTGTATTCGCGCCCGTCGGCGATGGCGGCCATGGTCGCGCGCAGGATCTTGCCCGAGCGGGTCTTGGGCAGGCGGTCCACCACCACGGCGAGGCGGAAGGCGGCGACCGGGCCGATCCTTTCGCGCACCAGGGCGACGCATTCGGCCACCACCTCCTCCGCCGCCCGCTCGCAGCCGGCATTGAGGCAGAGGAAGCCCAGCGGCAGCTGGCCCTTGAGCGCATCGGCGACCCCGATCACCGCGCATTCGGCCACGTCCGGGTGGCTCGCCAGCACCTCCTCCATGGCGCCGGTGGAGAGCCGGTGGCCGGCCACGTTGATCACGTCATCGGTGCGCGCCATGATGTAGAGGTAGCCGTCTTCATCCCTGTAGCCCGCATCACCCGTCTCGTAATAGCCCGGGAAGGTCTCGAGATAGGCGCTCCTGAAGCGCGCCTCGGCGTTCCACAGCGTCGGCAGGCAGCCCGGCGGCAGCGGGGTCCTGATGGCGATGGCGCCCAGCTCGCCGGGGGGGAGCTCTTCGCCCCCCTCGCCCAGCACCCGCACGTCGAAGCCCGGCATCGGCACGCCGGGGCTGCCGAGCTTCACCGGCAGGCGTTCGAGCCCCAGCGGGATCGCGGCGATGGGATAGCCGGTTTCGGTCTGCCACCAATGGTCGATCACCGGCACCTTGAGCTGGGTTTCGGCCCACAGGATCGTATCCGGGTCGGCGCGCTCGCCGGCCAGATAGACCTGCCCGAGGCAGGAGAGGTCGTATTTCTGCACCATCTCGCCCGCCGGGTCCTCGCGCTTGACGGCGCGAAACGCCGTGGGCGCGGTGAAGAAGCTCCTGACCTTGTGTTCGCTGATCACCCGCCAGAAGGTGCCGGCATCCGGCGTGCCCACGGGCTTGCCTTCGAAGACGATGGTGGTGTTGCCATGGGTGAGCGGGCCGTAGCAGATATAGGAGTGGCCCACGACCCAGCCCACATCGGAGGCGGCCCAGAAGACTTCGCCGGGCTCCACGTTATAGACATTCTTCATGGTCCAGTTCAGCGCCACCATGTGGCCCGCCGTGTGGCGCACCACGCCCTTGGGCTGGCCGGTGGTGCCGGAAGTGTAGAGGATATAGGCCGGGTGGTCGCCCTCTACGGCCACGCATTCGGCCGCTGTCGCGCCCTGCTGGAATGCGTGCCAGTCCAGGTCGCGCCCCTCGGTGAGGGTGGCGGGCGCCTGCTGGCGCTGCAGGATCACGCAGAAATCGGGCTTGTGCGCGGCCATGGCGATGGCCTCGTCCATCAGCGGCTTGTAGGGCACCACCCGGCCGGGCTCGAGCCCGCAGGAGGCGGCGATGATCGCCTTGGGCGCGGCGTCGTCGATGCGCACCGCCAGTTCGCGCGCGGCAAAGCCGCCGAACACCACCGAATGGATCGCCCCGAGCCGGGTCACCGCCAGCATCGCTTCGAGCGCCTCGGGCACCATCGGCATGTAGATGATCACCCGGTCGCCCTTCTCCACCCCTTGCGCTCTGAGGGCGCCGGCGAGGCGCGCGACGCGCTGCTGAAGCTCGGCGTAGGTGATGCGGGCGATGGTGCCGGTGATCGGGCTGTCATGGATGATCGCCACCTGATCGCCGCGCCCGGCCTCCACATGGCGGTCAACGGCATTGTAGCAGGTATTGAGCAGCCCGTCGGCGAACCACTCGTAAATGGGCGCACGCGCGTCGAACAGCGCCTTCGAAGGCTTGCGCTCCCAGCTGATCGCCTCGGCGGCCTGCATCCAGAAGGCCTCGGGGTCTTTCTTCCAGGCTTCGTAAACGGCGGCGTAGCGCATCGTCTCCTCCCTCATCCGGCGCGAGACTAGCGCGCCGGGCGGGGCGGGGGAAGCGGTATTGCGCATATTTGCAAAGAGCGGCGAAACTGTGAGCTGCGAATTGCAAAGCCGCAAACCCGGCGCCGCTCAGCCGTATTGCGCCACCGGGGTGCCGGCGATGGCCGACATGTTCAGAAGCCCCCGCGCGGTGATCGAAGGGGTCACCACATGGGCGCGGTTGCCCATGCCCATCAGGATCGGCCCCACCTCGAGCCCGCCGGCGCGCGCCTTGAGGATGTTGCGCACCCCGCTCGCGGCATCGGCATTGGCGAAGATCAGCACATTGGCCGCGCCCTCGAGGCGGCCCTCGGGCAGCAGGCGGGCGCGTACCTGCGGGTCCAGCGCCGCATCCACATGCATCTCGCCCTCATAGGCGAAATCGCGCGGCGCGCTGTCGAGGATCCCGAGCGCCGCGCGCGCGCGTGCGCCGGTATCGCAGGCGAGGTTGCCGAACTGCGAGTAAGCGCAGAGCGCGACCCGGGGTTCGATCCCGACGCGGCGCACATGGCGGGCGGCGGCGATGGCGGTCTCGGCGATCTCTTGCGGCGTGGGATCGGGGTGGACATGGGTATCGGCGATGAAAAGCGGGCCGTCGGCGAGCAGCATCAGGCTGAGTGCTGCGACCGGGTGCAGCCCGTCGCGCCCGAGCACCTGGCTCACGTAATTGAGATGCCACAGATATTGGCCGAAAGTGCCGCAGATCAGGCTGTCGGCCTCGCCCAGATGCACCATCACCGCGGCGATCGCGGTGGTATTGGTGCGCAGGATGGCGCGGGCGATGTCGGGCGTCACCCCGCGCCGGGCCATGAGCTTGTGATAGGCCTGCCAACAGGTGCGATAGCGCGGGTCGTTCTCCGGGTTGACCAGCTCGAAATCACGCCCCGGGACGAGCGGCAGGCCGGCGCGCTCGAGGCGCTGGGCCACCACTTCGGGCCGGCCGATCAGGATCGGCTTGTCGGTGGTCTCCTCGAGCATCGCATTGGCCGCGCGCAGCACCCGCTCGTCCTCGCCCTCGGCAAAGACGATGCGCCGGCTGGCCGTGGCCGCGGCCTCGAAGACCGGGCGCATGATGAAGGCGGAGCGGAACACCGATTCGTCGAGCGCGGCCTTGTAGGCGGCAATGTCGGCGACCGGGCGGCGGGCGACCCCGCTTTCCATCGCCGCGCGGGCGACGGCGCTCGCGACCACGCCCATCAGGCGCGGATCGAACGGCTTGGGGATCAGGTATTCGGGGCCGAAAGCGAGGCTCTCGCCCTTGTAGGCGGCGGCGGCCTCGGCGCTGGTGGTGGCGCGCGCGAGGCTCGCTATGGCCTCGACACAGGCGAGCTGCATGGCGTCGTTGATCTCGGTCGCGCCCACATCGAGCGCGCCGCGAAAGATGAAGGGAAAGCACAGCACGTTGTTGACCTGATTGGGAAAATCCGAGCGCCCGGTGGCGATGATCGCGTCCCCTTGCCCCTTGCGCGCCTCCTCGGGCAGGATCTCGGGCGTGGGGTTGGCCAGCGCCAGGACGATCGGGCGCGGAGCCATTTTCGCCACCATCCCGGCGCTGAGCACCCCGGGGCCGGAGAGGCCGAGAAACAGATCCGCGCCCTCGATCACCTCGTCAAGGCTCTTTGGTTCGCTCCCCTGGGCAAAGGCCGCCTTCTGCGGCGTCATCCCCGCTTCGCGGCCCTCGTAAACCAGCCCGTCGAGGTCGCAGAGCCAGACATTTTCGCGCCGGACGCCGAGCTTCAGCAGCATGTTGAGGCAGGCGATCCCCGCCGCGCCCCCGCCGGTGGAGACCACCTTGATATCGGCGAAATCGCGCCCGGTGATCGCCAGCGCATTGGTGGCCGCCGCGCCGACCACGATGGCGGTGCCGTGCTGGTCGTCGTGAAAAACCGGGATGTTCATGCGCTCCCGGCAAATTTGTTCAACGATGAAACAATCCGGCGCCTTGATGTCCTCGAGGTTGATCGCGCCAAAGCCCGGCTCCAGCGCGCAGATGATCTCGGCCAGTTTTTCCGGGTCGCTTTCGTCGATCTCGAGGTCGAAACAGTCGATATTGGCGAATTTCTTGAACAGGACCGCCTTGCCCTCCATCACCGGCTTGGCCGCCAGCGCGCCGATATCTCCGAGCCCCAGCACCGCGCTGCCATTGGTCACCACCCCGACCAGATTGCCGCGCAAGGTGTAGCGGCTGGCGGCCTCGGGATCGACCTTTATTTCAAGGCTCGCCTCGGCCACGCCGGGCGAATAGGCCAGCGCCAGATCGCGGCCGTTCGCCATCGGCTTGGTGGGGCGGATCTCGAGCTTTCCGGGGCGCGGCTCGGCGTGGTAATCGAGGGCGGGGCGGGAAGCGGCGGCGGCTTTGGCAGGGCGGTCGGTCACGGGGGCTCCTGAGATAGTTTAGCGTTAAACTATTTTGCGACGGGTCGCGTGGCCCAGCATAGCAAAATCCCCGCAAGCTGCAAACAATGCTTGCATGGGCCGCAGAAGCTGGCACTCTTGGCCCGAAAGGGGGCGCCATGACCGCGACAAGAGCCGAAATCTGCCTCTCCACCACCGATCTGCGCCGCGACCTCGGCTTTTTCGGCGAGACTCTGGGGATGCGCATGGAGATGATCTATCCGGCGGACAATCCGCGCATCGCTGTCTTTGCCGGCCACGGGCTGCGCGTGCGGCTGGATCAGCAGAGCGACGCGCCGCCGGGCCATATCCGCATCCGCACCGAAGCGCCGGCGCGCTTTGGCGGCGCCGGGCAGCTTACCGCCCCCGGCGGCACCCGGGTCGAGATCGCCGAGCTCGACCCGCCGCTGGTGATCCCGGAGGTGGAGCACGCCTTTGTCGTGCGCCGGCTCGCGGACCAGGCGCCCTGGGTGATCGGGCGCGCGGGGATGCAGTATCGCGACCTCGTGCCCTCGCGGCTGGGGGGCGCGATGATCGCCAGCCACATCCGCATCGCCGAGGCCGGGCCGGTGCCGGACATGGTGCATTTTCACAAGGTCGGATTCCAGCTGATCTTCTGCCTCCATGGCTGGGTGGACGTGGTCTATGAGGACCAGGGCGAGCCGATCCGCCTGACGCGGGGCGCGTGCTTCATCCAGCCGCCCGAGATCCGCCATCGGGTGCTCTTTTCGGGCGACGATCTGGAGGTGCTGGAGATCGGCGTGCCGGCCGAGCACATCACCGAGATCGACCACGAGATGGCGCTGCCCAACGGCCGCGGCGATCCGGCGCGCGAATGGCAGGGCCAGCGCTTCGTGCACCACAGGCCCGAAGGCGCGGCCTACGCGCCCTTCCGCCTGCCGGGCTTCGAGGCGCGCGACACCACCATCGCCGCCAATACGCGCGGCACGGCCGGGGTGACGATGTTTCGCCCCGACGGGAGCGGGGCTTGTGCCTGGGCCGCGCATGACGCCGATATCCACTTCGCCTTCGTCATGGCCGGCGAGGTGCTGCTGGAGGGCGAGGGCAAGGCGCCCTTTCGGCTGGCGCGCGGCGATGCCTTCGTGACCCCGCCGGGGATGCGCACGCGGCTGAGCGAGGCGAGCGCCGATCTGGAGGTGATCGAGGTGACCCTGCCGGGCACATTCTCGACCACCACGGGCTGAAAACGCCCCCCGCCCCTTGCGCCTGCCCCGCTTCCCTGCGATTTTGCGGCAGGTCAGACGGGGGGAGCACGGGGGAGCCATGTCACTACTCGAGGCAGCGATGCGCGCGCGCGAAAATGCCCATGCGCCCTATTCGGGCTTCCGGGTCGGGGCGGCGATTCGCAGCGCGTCGGGCAGCATCCATGCGGGCTGCAACGTGGAAAACGCCGCCTATCCCGAGGGCACCTGCGCCGAGGCCGGGGCGATTGCGGCGATGGTGGCCGCGGGCGAGCGCGAGATTGCCGAGATACTGGTGATCGCCGATGCGCCGGCGCCGGTTACCCCCTGCGGCGGCTGCCGGCAGAAGATCGCCGAATTCGCACCGCCCGGCACCCCGGTGATCATGCGCAACATGGCGGGCGAGGAGCGGGTGGCGCCGATCGAGGAGCTGCTGCCCCATGCCTTTGCCGCCGCGCATATGGGGGGCGCGCGATGAGCCGCGCCTTTCTGATCGTGATGGACAGCGTCGGGATTGGCGGCGCGCCCGATGCGGCGCGTTTCTTCAACGGCGACCACCCCGATACCGGCGCCAACACGTTGGGCCATATCGGCCGCGCCTGCGCCGAGGGCGATGCCGAAGAGGGCCGCTCGGGGCCGCTCGCCATCCCCAACCTCGCCGCGCTGGGCTTCTGGGCCGCCGAGGCGCTGGCCAATGGCCGCCCCTATCACGGCCCCGCGCCGGCGGGCGCTTGGGGCGCGGCTACCGAGATTTCCAATGGCAAGGATACCCCCTCGGGCCACTGGGAGATCGCCGGCGTGCCGGTGCCGTTCGACTGGACATATTTTCCCGACACCGTGCCCGCCTTTCCCGACCATCTCACCCGCGCCATCGCCGAGGCCGCCGGCACCGAGGGAGTGCTCGGCAACAAGCACGCTTCGGGCACCAAGATCATCGCCGATCTGGGCGCCGAGCATCTGAAGACCGGCTGGCCGATCGTCTATACCTCGGCCGACAGCGTGGTGCAGATCGCCGCCCATGAGGAGCGCTTCGGCCTCGAGCGCCTGCTGGCGCTTTGCGAATCGGTCGCGCCCATGGTGCATGAGATGCGCGTGGGCCGGGTCATCGCCCGCCCCTTCATCGGCACGCCGGAGGCGGGCTTCACCCGCACCGTCAACCGGCGCGACTACGCCCTCGCGCCCCCTTCGCCGACGCTCTGCGACTGGGCACATGATGTCGGGCGCGCGGTGCATGCGGTGGGCAAGATCGGCGACATTTTCGCCCATCGCGGCATTACCGAGACCCGCAAGGGCACCGATGCCGAGCTGATGGACCATCTCAAGGACCTCATGGACACGGCCGGGGAGGGCAGCCTGACATTCGCCAATTTCGTCGAGTTCGACACCCGCTTCGGCCACCGGCGCGATGTGGCGGGCTATGCGGCGGCGCTCGAGTGGTTTGACAGCCATGTGCCCGACCTGCTCGCGCGCGCGCGGTCGGGCGATCTGGTGCTGTTCACCGCCGATCATGGCAATGATCCTACCTGGCCCGGTACCGACCACACCCGCGAGCGCGTGGCGGTGATGGCCCACGGGCTGGGCGCGCGCGCGCTGGGCCTCATGGGTTTTGCCGATATCGGCGCGACGGTGGCCGATCATCTCGGCTTACCTGAGCGCGGCGCCGGGAGGAGCCTGCTGTGAGCCTTGCCCGCCTGCCCAAGGTAGAGCTGCACCTGCACCTGGAGGGGGCGGCGCCGCCGGCCTTCATCCGTGGGCTGGCGGCGGAGAAGGGCTTGGACATTTCGCACATTTTCACCCCGCAAGGGGGCTATGAATACCGCGATTTCTTGCACTTTCTCGATATTTACGAGGCGGCGACCTCGGTCCTCCAGAGCCCCGAGGATTTCGCCCGGCTGGTCGAGGCGGTGCTGGCCGAGAGCGCTGCTTGCGGGGTGATCTACAGCGAGGCCTTTCTCAGCCCCGATTTCTGCGGCGGGCGCGATCTGGGCGCCTGGCGCGAATATGTGGCCGCCATGCGCGAAGCGGCGGCGCGGGCCGAGGCCACCCACGGCATCACCCTGCGCGGGGTGATCACGGCGATCCGCCATTTCGGAGCTGAAAAGGCGCGCGAGACCGCCCTTTGCGCGCAGGAAAGCGCGGGCGATTTCATCACCGGATTCGGCATTGCCGGCGATGAGAATGCGGGCGAACTCGTGGATTTCGCCTATGCGTTCGACATGGCGCGCGAGGCCGGGCTGGGGCTCACGGCCCATGCGGGCGAGTGGCGCGGCCCCGAAGAGGTGCGCGCCGCGCTCGAGCATCTGCGTGTGAGCCGCATCGGCCACGGGGTGCGCGCGGCCGAGGATCCGGCGCTCGTCGCCGAGCTTGCCGCGCGCGGCACGGTGCTCGAGATCTGCCCCGGCTCCAACGTGACCCTTGGCGCTTACCCGAGCTTCGCCGCGCATCCGATCGGCCCCTTGCGCGAAGCCGGCGTGGCGGTGACCGTCTCCACCGACGACCCGCCCTTCTTTCACACCGACATGGTGCGCGAATACGCGGCCCTCGCCGAGGCCTTCGGCTGGCAGGAAGCCGATTTCGCCGCCCTCAACCGGACCGCCGCCGCCGCCGCCTTCTGCGATGAGGCGACCCGCGCGAAGATATTGAAAAAGCTGGAGAAATCCCATGTATGACCACCTGACCATCGTCCAACACCCGCTGGTGCAGCACAAGCTCACATTGATGCGCGACAAGACCACCTCGACCGCCGTCTTCCGCCAGCTTCTGCGCGAGATCAGCCAGCTGCTCGCCTACGAGATCACCCGCGAACTGCCGATGACCACGCGCCGGATCGAGACCCCGCTGACGGCGATGGACGCGCCGGTGCTCGCCGGCAAGAAGCTCGCGCTGGTGTCGATCCTGCGCGCGGGCAACGGGCTGCTGGATGGGGTGCTGGAGCTCATTCCCTCGGCGCGGGTGGGTTTCGTCGGCCTTTACCGCGACGAGGAGACGCTGAAGCCGGTGCAGTATTACTTCAAGGTGCCCGACGGGCTTGAGGACCGGCTTGTGATTGCCGTCGATCCGATGCTGGCCACCGGCAATTCCTCGGCCGCGGCGATCGATCTCTTGAAGGGGGCGGGGGCGAAGAATATCCGTTTCCTCTGCCTGCTGGCCGCGCCCGAGGGCGTCGCGCGGATGCAGGAAGCGCACCCGGACGTGCCCATCGTCACCGCCGCGCTGGATGAGCGGCTCAACGAGGTGGGCTATATCGTGCCCGGCCTGGGCGATGCCGGGGACCGGCTGTTCGGCACCAAGTGAGGCCTGCGGCGGGGGGCGATTTTTCTGCGACAAATCGGCCGCGCGGGCGGCGGCCGGCGGGCCAGTGCCGGGCGGGGTTTACTAAATCGCGCGCATGAGTCAATCTGCCCTGACCAAACGTGTGGGGGCACGACATGAATCTGCTGACCAGGGCTGCTGCCGTAGCATTGAGTTTTTCGTTTGCAGGTACGGGCGCGCAGGCGCTGGGCCTGCGTGAGGGGGCGCAACCGGCAGAAGTACCGCCGCCGAGCTACACGGCCGGGACCTATGTGGACAGCCGCGGCTGCATCTATATCCGCGCAGGTTACGGCGGCGCGGTGACCTGGGTGCCGCAGGTGACCCGCGACCGGCAGGTGGTCTGCGGGGCGAAGCCGACCCTTGCCGGGGCCGCGACCGCACCGGCGGCCGAATCGTCTCCGGCACCGGCACCGGCCCCGGCTTCGCCGCCG
>JALWTH010000417.1 GCA_027082975.1 Paracoccaceae bacterium
GTGCAGGCGCGACCCCGCCGCGCGCCTGCACCGCATTGACCGCATAGCCCTGATAGGCCATCTCCTCGCCGCCCGGGTCCTCGGGCTGCACCCGCATCGGACCCTGAAGCGCGCGCACCACCGGCACTCCGGTCACGTCGCGCACCGCCAGCCGGTAGCCCCACAGGCCCATCCCCGCGAGCAGGGCCAGCGATACGCCGGCGGCGAGGATGTTGAGCAGGCCGCCGCTGCGCACAGGGGGTTGGGCTGGGGGCTGGGCCTGCGGCGAGCCCGGCGCAGAGGCCTGCGCCTGTTGCGCCTGTTGCTCTGCCCCTGCCTGGATCCATGCCCCGCCAAGGGCCGCCCCGTATCCGGGCGCCCCGGACATGCCGGGCGCCTGCGATCCCGCCGCCGCCGCCGTCTGTCCTGTCGCTGCCTGCATCCGCACATGCCAGCCGGCCTCTTCCTGCCCGGCTGGCGCACTGCCCCCATAGGCCGGGGGCGGGCCCCAATTCGACTCTGCCATGGCCTGCCTGCCTTTCCACGCGCCCGGCCCCGCGCGCAGCCCGCACGACCCGAAACGCCACCTGCTCTGCGCCCCGCCGGCGCGCCTTTGTCAGCGCATTTCTTCGACGGGGGTCACGCCAAGGATACCAAGGCCTGCGGAAATTACAATGGAAACGGCCAGCGGCAGGGCGATTTTTGCCGATGTGGCGGCGGCGTCGTCCTGGAGGAAGCGCAGTTCGGGGCGGTCATTGCCGCGATTGTAGAGCGCGTGGAAGTCGCTGGCGAGTTCGTAGAGGTAGAAGGCGATCCGGTGCGGCTCATGCCCGCGCGCGGCGATCTCGACGAGGCGCGGCCATTCGGCGAGCTTTTTGGCCAGCGTCACCTCGGCCGCGTCCTCGATCAGCGGCGCGCCGGGCGAGATGCCCGCGGCCTCGGCCTTGCGCATCACGCTTCGCACCCGCGCATGGGCGTACTGGACGTAAAAGACCGGGTTGTCGCGGCTCTGCTCCAGCACGCGGGCAAGGTCGAAGTCGAGCGGCGCGTCGTTCTTGCGCGTGAGCATCACGAAGCGGGTCACATCCGCGCCCACCCGCTCGACCACATCGCGCAGGGTGATGAAATTGCCCGCGCGCTTGGACATCCTGAAGGGCTCGCCATCCCTGAACAGCCGCACCAGCTGGATCAGCTTGATATCGAGCGGTACCTTGCCGCCCGACAGCGCCGAGACGGCGGCCTTCATGCGCTTGACATAGCCGCCATGATCGGCGCCGAATACATCGACAAGCCGGTCGAAGCCTCTGGAAATCTTGTCGAAATGATAGGCGATGTCGGGGGCGAAATAGGTCCAGGAGCCGTCCGACTTCTGGATCGGGCGGTCCACGTCGTCGCCATGGGCGGTAGAGCGGAACAGGGTCTGCTCGCGCGGCTCCCAATCCTCGGGCATCTTGCCCCTGGGCGGCTCCAGCACGCCCTGGTAGATCAGCCCCTGTTCGCGCAAGGCCTCGATCGCCGCTTCGATCCGGCCGCTGTCGTAAAGCGACTTTTCGCTGAAGAAATTGTCCATCTCCACGCCCAGCAGGGCGAGGTCCTCGCGGATCAGGCGCATCATCGCCTCGATGGCGAATGCGCGCACCTCCGCGAGCCATACTTCCTCGGGCTGGCCGAGCCAGCGGCTGCCCACCTTCTCGGCCAGCGCCTTGCCCACCGGCACCAGGTAGTCGCCCGGATAGAGCCCCTCGCCGATCTCGGGCGCGTGGCCCAGCGCCTCGCGGTAGCGCTCGTAGACCGAGCGCGCCAGCACATCCACCTGGGCGCCGCCGTCATTGATGTAATATTCGCGCGTCACCTCGTGGCCGGAATATTCCAGCAGCGCCGCCAGCGCATCGCCGAACACCGCGCCGCGGCTGTGGCCCACATGCAACGGGCCAGTGGGATTGGCCGAGACATATTCCACGTTGACCCGCTGCCCCCGCCCCATCCGCGAGCGCCCATAGGCGTCGGGCGCGGCCAGGATCGCCTCGACCAGTTCGCCCCAGACCTCCGGCGCAAGGCGCAGGTTGAGAAAACCGGGGCCGGCCACCTCGGCGCGGGCGATGCGCGCATGGCCCTCGAGGCGCTGGGCCAGGGCGGCGGCGATGTCGCGCGGCTTCATGGCCGCCGGGCGCGCCAGCACCATCGCCGCATTGCTGGCCATGTCGCCATGGGCCGGATCGCGCGGCGGCTCCACCGCCACGTTGTCGAGCGACAGGCCCGCCGGCAGCGCGCCCTCCTGCATCATCGCCGCAAGCTCGGCGAGGATGTCTTCGCGTATTTCCCGAAACAGGTTCATCTGGTCCACCTTTGCCGCCGGCCTGCCGCCCGCCTTGCTTGCGCTGCATCTGGCGCGACCTTTACCATGCGCGCGGGCGAGGTCAACGGCAAGGCCGCTCTGCCCGGCTGGCAGACAGGGCGCGGATCGGGCGCGGATCGGGCGCCGGGGCGGCGGCGGAGGGACGG
>JALWTH010000418.1 GCA_027082975.1 Paracoccaceae bacterium
GGGGCGGAGCTGGTATTCACCGCTTCGGCCACCGAGGCGGCGGCGCTGGCGCTGGCCGGGCGCGGGGTGGAATGCGCGGATGTGGAGCATGACGCGGTGCGCGCCTGGTGCGAGGCGCGCCTGCCGGTGGACCGGCGCGGGCAGGTGGCGGTGCAGGAGCCCGCGCGCAGCGCCCTGCAGGCGGCCAACAGCGAGACCGGGATATTGCAGGATCTGCCCGAGGGGCTGGCGCTGGTGGATGCGACCCAGGCCTTTGGCAAGGTGCCCTTCGGCTTCAACTGGTCGGGCGCGCGGATGGCGATCGTCAGCGCGCACAAGATCGGCGGGCCCAAGGGGGTGGGGGCGCTGGTGATGAAGCGGGGCACCGAGCTTGCCGCGCGGGTGATTGGCGGCGGGCAGGAGATGGGCCGGCGCGCGGGTACCGAGAACGTGATTGGCATTGCCGGCTTTGGCGCAGCGGCCGAGGCGGCCGCGCGCGATCTGGAGGGGGACACATGGTCGCGGGTGGCAAAACTTAGAACAATTCTGGAAAACGGGATTGCGGAATCGGCAAAAGAGACTATTTTTGTCGGGAATGACGTGGACAGGCTGCCGAACACCTCCTGTTTCATCACCCCTGGCTGGAAGGGCGAGACGCAGGTGATGGTGATGGATCTCGCGGGTTTTGCCGTTTCGGCCGGCTCGGCCTGCTCCAGCGGCAAGGTGCGGGCATCGAAGGTGCTCGGCGCCATGGGCTTTGGCGAGGGCGCGGCGGCGAGCGCGCTCCGGGTCTCGCTGGGGCCGGACACGACAGAAGAAGAGGTCCTGCGCTTCGTGGACGCCTGGACCGGAGAATGGAACAAGTGGCGCGCGCGCCGGAGAGGGTAGAGATGGCTGGCTCGGATGAGGTAATCGTCAAGGAAGGCGTCGAGGAAGAGACGGTCGCGGCCGTGCGCGATCTGGGCGACAGCTACAAATATGGCTGGGAAACCGAGATCGAGATGGAATTCGCCCCCAAGGGCATTTCCGAAGAGATCGTGCGGCTGATTTCCGAGCGCAATGACGAGCCCGAGTGGATGCTGGAATGGCGCCTGGCCGCCTATCGCCGCTGGGTCGAGATGGAAGAGCCGAAATGGGCGATGGTGGACTATCCGGAGATCGACTTTCAGGATCTCTACTACTATGCCCGCCCGAAAAGCATGGAGAAGAAGCCGAAAAGCCTGGACGAGGTGGATCCGAAGCTGCTGGCGACCTATGAAAAGCTCGGTATCCCCCTGAAGGAGCAGATGATTCTCGCAGGCGTCGAGGGCGCCGAGGAAGCGCCGGCCGCGGCGCGCGCGGGGGAGCGGAAAGTGGCGGTGGATGCGGTGTTTGACAGTGTGAGCGTCGGCACCACCTTTCAGGAAGAGCTGAAGAAGGCCGGCGTGATCTTCTGCCCGATCAGCGAGGCGATCCGCGAGCACCCGGAGCTGGTCAAGAAATATCTCGGAAGCGTGGTGCCCCAGAGCGACAATTTCTATGCCACGCTCAACAGCGCCGTGTTTTCCGACGGCTCCTTTGTCTACATCCCGCCCGGGGTGCGCTGCCCGATGGAGCTTTCCACCTATTTTCGCATCAATGCCGAGAATACCGGCCAGTTCGAGCGCACCCTGATCATCGCCGACAAGGGCAGCTATGTGAGCTATCTCGAGGGCTGCACCGCGCCCAAGCGCGACACCGCCCAGCTGCATGCGGCGGTGGTGGAACTGGTGATCCTGGAGGATGCCGAGATCAAGTATTCGACGGTGCAGAACTGGTTTCCGGGCGACGAGGAAGGCAAGGGCGGCATCTACAATTTCGTCACCAAGCGCGCCGATTGCCGGGGCGCGCGCGCCAAGGTGATGTGGACGCAGGTCGAGACCGGCAGTGCCGTTACCTGGAAATATCCCTCCTGCATCCTGCGCGGCGACGATAGCCAGGGCGAGTTCTACTCGATCGCCATCACCAACAATTTCCAGCAGGCCGATACCGGCACCAAGATGATCCATCTGGGGCGCAATACCCGCTCGCGTATCGTCTCCAAGGGGATCAGCGCCGGGCGCGCGCAGAACACCTATCGCGGGCTGGTCTCGATCCACCCGCGCGCGAAGAACAGCCGCAATTATACCCAGTGCGACAGCCTGCTGATCGGCGACAGATGCGGCGCCCATACGGTGCCGTATGTCGAGGTCAGGAACAATTCCTCCCGGGTCGAACATGAGGCGACCACATCCAAGGTGGACGAAGACCAGATGTTCTACTGCCAGTCGCGCGGCATGGATGAAGAGGCGGCAGTGGCGCTGATCGTCAACGGCTTTGCCCGCGAGGTGCTGCAGGCGCTGCCGATGGAATTTGCCATGGAAGCGCAGCAGCTGGTGGCGATCTCGCTGGAAGGGAGCGTGGGGTAGCCGATGCGCGATCCGGTCCGCCTTTTCGCCGTCGCCCTGATGGGGCTGATCAAGGGCGCGGTGCTCTCGGCCGTTGCCCTGCTGCCCTTCTTCGGCCCCTGGGCGATGGCGGCCGGCGCGCTTGCCTTTTCCGCGCTCTGCCTCGCGCTGGCGCTCAAGCGCGGCAACACCACGCGCCGGAGCGCGGAGGCGGGCTGATGGCGATGCTGGTTGACCGATACCTGCGCCGGCTGCGCTCGAAGGCCAGAGGCGAGGGGAGCCGGGGCAAGGAGCGCCCGGCCCCCGGCGAGACCCTGACCGCGCGCGCGGACAATGCCGCCGTCCCCGCGCCCCTGCTGGCCGCCTTTCGCGCCGCCTGCGCCCGGCGCATCGACTGGGAGCCCGCCGGGGCCAAGGACGCGCTGATCTTTGCCGATTCCGGCCCCGTCAGCCAGCTTGCCGACGAGATCCTGGCGCTCGGCGACGATGGCGAGATGCAATACTGGCTGCTCACAAACGACTGGTCGGGCTTTCCCGACCCGAGCGAATTCGTGCTGGTGGGCTTTGGCGCCGACGGCGACATCGCCGCCCTCGGCCATTTCGAGGACTGGCCCGAAGCCTGGCCGATGGAAGACTGGCTGCGCGCGCGGCTGACATAGCCGCCACAGGACATGACGGAGAGAAAAATGCTGAAAATCAAGGGCCTGAAGGTCAAACTTGAAGCAGAGGACAAGGAGATACTCAAGGGCGTGGACCTTGACGTGCCCGCCGGCGCGGTACATGCGATCATGGGGCCGAACGGGTCGGGCAAATCGACGCTCTCCTATGTGCTCGCCGGGCGCGAGGGCTATGAGGTGACCGAGGGCAGCGCCACGCTCGACGGGCAGGACCTGCTCGACATGGCGCCCGAGGAGCGCGCCGCGGCGGGGCTGTTTCTCGCCTTTCAGTATCCGGTCGAGATCCCCGGCGTGGGCAACATGACCTTCCTGCGCACGGCGGTGAATTCGCAGCGCAAGCTGCGCGGCGAAGAGGAGCTTTCGGCGGCCGAATTCCTCAAGCTCGTGCGCGCCGAGGCGAAAAAGCTCAGGATCGACGCCGACATGCTCAAGCGCCCGGTCAATGTGGGCTTTTCCGGCGGCGAGAAGAAGCGCAACGAGATCCTGCAGATGGCCATGCTCCAGCCCAGGATGTGCATCCTCGACGAGACCGATTCCGGGCTCGATGTGGACGCGATGAAGCTGGTCGCCGAGGGGGTGAACGGGCTGCGCGACGCGGGGCGCTCCTTCCTCGTCATCACGCATTATCAAAGGCTTCTGGACCACATCAAGCCCGACGTGGTGCATATCATGGCGGCCGGGCGGATCGTCAGGACCGGCGGGCCGGAATTGGCGCTCGAGGTCGAGCATAACGGCTACGCCGACATCCTGAGCGAGGTGGCGTGATGGTGACGCCCGCTGTTTCCAACCCGGCGCCGAGCCTGCTGGATCGGCTGGTGCTGCCGACCTCCGGCGCCTGGGCGAATGATGCGCGCCGGGCCGCGCTCGCGCGTTTTCGCGACATGGGCTTTCCGGGCCGGCGCGACGAATACTGGCGCTTTGCCGGGGGCGAGGATTTCGCCGCGCCCGAGCCCGAGGAAGCGCCGATTCTCGACATGCAGGGCGAAGCGCCGGTCTTTTCCGGGCTCGAGCGGCTGAAATTCAGCTTCCGCGACGGCCGGTTCGAGGGCGATCTGCCCGCGCTGCCCGAGGGGCTGGAGGTGAGCCGGCTCTCGGATGCCGGGCAGCAGGATCTGCACTGGGCGCGCGATCTCTATGGCGTACTGGAAGCCGCGGGCCAGAGCCCGGTCGCCCGCCCCTTCGCCGCGCTCAACACCGCCTTTGCCGGCGACGGGCTGTTGATCCGGGTCACCGGCAAGGTCGCCCTGCCGCTCAGCCTGATCTATTGCCATGACGATCCGCGCTCGGACGCGATGCTGCACCATGTGCTGCGCCTCGAGCCCGGCGCCGAGCTCACGCTTCTGGAAAACGGCCCCGCCGCGGCCCGGCTGAATACGGTGCTCGAGGTGGATGTGGCCGATGGCGCGCGCTTTCACCATGTGCGCGCGCAGGGGCGCGACCACGGCCGCCGGGCCATTACCCACCTGTTCGCGAGGCTCGCAAAAGAGAGCGTTTTCAAGAGCTTCACCCTCACGGTCAACGGCGCCCACACGCGCAACGAATCGGTGGTCGAATTCACCGGCGACGATGCGGTGGCGCATCTGGCCGGCGCGGCGATGGGGGACGGGCGGATGGGGGACTTTACCCATGACGACACCGTGTTCATCACCCACGGCGCGGAGAATTGCGAGAGCCGGCAGGTTTACAAGAAGGTGCTGATGAATGGCGCGGTCGGCGTCTTTCAGGGCAAGATCCTGGTGAAGGAGGGCGCGCAGAAGACCGACGGCTATCAGAAGAGCCAGGCGCTGCTGCTCGACGAAGACAGCACCTTTCTCGCCAAGCCGGAGCTCGAGATCTATGCCGATGACGTGGCCTGCAGCCACGGCTCCACCTCGGGCGGGATCGACGAAGAGGCGCTGTTTTACCTGCGCTCGCGCGGGGTGCCGGCGGCCGAGGCGCAGGACCTGCTGGTGCTCGCCTTCCTGTCGGATGCGATGGAGGAGATCGAGGACGCGGCGATCATCGAGGACATCACCAGCCGGCTCGAAGCCTGGCTTGCGCGCCGGCGCGCCGGCTGAGCATGTCGGTGGTCGCGGACATGGCCGCCACCTGGCGCGCGCCCGGCCGGGTGATCCGGCGCCGGGCCGGCACGGCGGCGCGTGAAGACAGGGCGCTCGTGGTGCTGATGCTGGCCTGTGCGCTGGTCTTCGTGGCGCAATGGCCGCGGCTTTTGCGCCTGTCCATCGAGAGCGGCCGGGAGCTGAACCCGCTTCTGGGCGGCGCGCTGTTCGGCTGGCTGTTCATCATGCCGCTGGTGCTCTATGCGCTCGGCAGCCTCAGCCACCTTGGGGCGCGCGCGCTTGGCGGGCGGGCGAGCGCCTTTCAGGCGCGTTTCGCGCTGTTCTGGGCGCTGCTTGCGGCCAGCCCCGCCTGGCTCGTCTGGGGGCTGGTGGCGGGCTTTGCCGGGCCGGGCCTGCTGATGCAGGCCACCGGCGCGCTGGCGCTCGGGGCGTTCCTGCTCTTCTGGGCGATGGGGCTCAGGGCGGTGGAATGGGGGCCGGATGCGCTTTGAGCCGGGATACCTGCTGGGCATGGCGTTGCAGACCATCCCCGAGCCGCGCAAGGTGGCGCGCGACGTGCTGAGCCTCGCTTACCTGCCGCGCGCCGCATTGTGGCAGGCTTTCGCGCTGTTCGCGGTGCTCTCGACCGGGCTCGGGGTGGCGGCGACGATCCTGTTTCCGCCCGATCCGATGCTGGCGGGCAGCCTGCTGGGCGACCCGCTGCGCATGGGGCTGGTCGAGAGCGCAAGCCTGGTGATCACGGTGTTCCTGATCTACTGGGTGGGGCGGGCCTTTGGCGGCCACGGCAGCTTCCCGCAGGCGATCCTGACCGTGATCTGGATGCAATATGTGGCGGTGCTGCTGCAATTCGTGGTGCTGGTGCTGGCGCTGTTCGCGCCGGGGCTCGCGGCGCTGGCGGCGCTGGTCTCGGTGGGGGTGAGCTTCTGGATCCTCAGCCATTTCATCGCCGAAATGCACGGCTTTCGCTCCGCCGCGCTGGTCTTTGCTACCATCGTGGTGCTGATCCTGGCGCTGGCGGTGGTGCTGAGCTTCCTGTTTGCGCTGATCGGTTTCGGCGCCGGCGGCCTTTCCTGATGAACGGGGTAACGCATGTATGATGTCGAAAAGATCCGCGCCGATTTCCCGATCCTCGCGCGCAAGGTGCATGGCCAGAAGCTGACCTATCTCGATAACGGCGCTTCGGCGCAAAAGCCCCGAGCGGTGCTGGACGCGGTGATGCGCGGCTACGGCGAAGAATATGCCAACGTGCATCGCGGCCTGCACACGCTTTCCAATATCTCGACCGACCGTTACGAGGCGGTGCGCGGGATCATCGCGCGCTTTCTGGGGGCAAAAAGCGAGCGCGAAATCGTGCTCAATTCCGGCTCGACCGAGGGGATCAACATGGTCTCCTACGCCTGGGCCGCGCCGCGGATGCGGGCGGGCGACGAGATCGTGCTGAGCCTGCTCGAGCACCACGCCAATATCGTGCCCTGGCATTTCCTGCGCGAGCGCCTCGGGGTGAAGCTCGTCTGGGTGGCACCTGAGCCCGACGGGAGCTTGCCCGCCGAAAAGCTGCTCGCGGCCATTACCCCGCGCACGCGGCTTGTGGCAATTACCCATGTTTCCAATGTGTTGGGGACGGTAGTTGATGTAAAGGCGGTGACCGAGGGCGCCCATGCCCGGGGCGTGCCGGTGCTGGTCGATGGCTCGCAGGGGGCGGTGCACATGCCGGTCGATGTGGCCGATATCGGCTGCGATTTCTACGCCATTACCGGCCACAAGCTCTACGGCCCCTCGGGCTCGGGCGCGATCTATATCCGCGCCGAAAGGCTCGCCGAGATGCAGCCCTTCATGGGCGGGGGCGACATGATCCGCGAAGTCACCCGCGACTCGGTGAGCTATGCCGATGCGCCGATGAAATTCGAGGCCGGCACGCCCGGGATCGTGCAGACCATCGGCCTTGGCGCGGCGCTCGAATACATGATGGATCTGGGGATGGAGAACATCGCCGCCCATGAGGCAGACCTTGCCGCCTATGCGGCCGAGCGGCTCGCCGGGCTCAACTGGGTCACGGTCCATGGCAAGGCGCCGGGCAAGGCGGCGATCTTTTCGCTCACGCTCGAAGGCGCGGGCCATCCCCATGACATCTCTACCATCCTCGACAACAAGGGTATCGCCGTGCGCGCGGGCCACCATTGCGCCCAGCCGCTGATGGATTTCCTCGGCGTGCCGGCCACGGCGCGCGCCTCATTCGCGCTCTACAACACGCGCGAAGAGGTCGATACCCTGATCGAGGGGCTCGAACTCTGCCACCGGCTGCTGGGCTGATGGGGCAGGAGCGGGGGCGCTGCCCCCGCACCCCCGGGATATTTGTGAACAGAAGAAGGGGTCATTCGTCGGGTTTAATGAGGCCAAGGCCGCGCAGGTAGATGCCGATGCCGCTTTCGAGCAGGTCTTCGGGGGCAAACGGGCTTTTGGTGCCGGGGGAGCCGCGCGAGAAAAGCTCGACCACGCCGTGGCTCAGCGCCCAGATATGGGCCGAGACCATCGAGGCCGGGGGGCGCCGGTCGGGCGGGATATGGGCCGAGAGGTCGGCGGCGGCGCGCTCCAGCACCCCGAGCGCGCGGGCGGCGGCGGCGGCAAGTTCGGGGGAATGGTTATGGGAAATGCCGCTTTCGAACATTGCCACGTAATGGCCCGGGAACTTGCGGGCAAAGGCGAGATAGGCGCGTCCGGTGGCCTCGAAGGAGGCAAGGGCGGAAGGCTGCTCCTTGTCATAGGCATATTCGATCAGGTCGGCAAAGATCGTGTAGCCCTGCCGGGCAGCTTCGGCGATGAGGTCCTCGCGGCCGCGAAAGTGGCGATAGACCGCGGCCGGGGTGACGCCGGTCTGCTTGGCGGCCTCCGAGAGGGTGAAGCCGGTGGGGCCCTTTTCCTCGATCAGCTTCAGCGCCGTCTCGACCAGGGCCTGGCGCAGATTGCCGTGGTGGTAGCCGCGCTTGGCCATGTCAGCTTTCGCCGCCTTGCCAGATTTCGGGGCCGGCGCAGATCCTTGCGTCCGCGGCGCGGGCGGCCTCGCGATCCTTGCCGGCATAGTCGAGGCGCGAGAGCACCGCGCGGATGGCGGCGATGCGGGCGCGGCGCTTGTCGTCGCTGCGGATCACCGTCCAGGGGGTGCGGTTGCGGTGGCTGTGGGCGAAGGTTTCGCGGATCGCCTCGCTATAGGCGTCCCAGCG
Organism: Paracoccaceae bacterium; assembly: GCA_027082975.1. Classification (GTDB taxonomy): domain Bacteria; phylum Pseudomonadota; class Alphaproteobacteria; order Rhodobacterales; family Rhodobacteraceae; genus JAAEUB01. Next base: position 8,340 of record JALWTH010000418.1, read on the forward strand.
CTTGAGCCCCTCCACGTCGATCCAGGACAGCTTCCACTGCTTGAGCGGGTCGCTTTCGCGGGCCAGAAACCGGCGCAGCTGCTCGGCGCGCCCGACATTGAGCCAGAGCTTGACCAGCGTGATGCCCTCGTCCACCAGCATGTCCTCGAATTCCGGCAACTGGCGGAAGAAGGCAGCGCGCTGGTCGTCGGTGCAAAAGCCGAATACCTTTTCCACCACGCCGCGATTGTACCAGGAGCGGTCGAACAGCACGATCTCGCCCGCCGAGGGCAGGTGGCGCACATAGCGCTGGAAATACCACTCGCCCGATTCGCGCTCGGTGGGCTTGGAGAGCGCCACCACGCGCGCGACGCGTGGATTAAGGTTTTCCCGGAAGCGCTTGATCGTGCCGCCTTTTCCGGCCGCGTCCCGCCCCTCGAACACCACCACGAGGCGCTTGCCGGTGGCCTTGACATCGGCCTGCAGGCGCACGAGCTGGCGCTGGAGCGCGGCCATTTCGGCCTCGTAAAGAGCGCGCTTCATGCGCCGGGGCCAGGGATAGGTGGGGTCGAGAATGTCGCCCTTGCCGGCGCGCTCGATCCGGGCGCGCAGCTCGGCCTGCTCCGGCGCGCGGTAAAAGGCGCTGATCGCGCCATCGAAGGGCAGGGGCGTGGCGGGCTCGGTCATGGCGTCCTCCTCGGGGCCAATATGGCCCCGGCGCGCAGGCTGCGCAACTCATGCGCGTCATTCGCGCCGGTCCTTCACCACCTCGCCGATCTGGTCGATGTCAAACGGCGTGGTCAGATACATCTCGCTGACCCAGTTCATGTAGAGCAGATGGGCATGGCTGCGCCAGCGGTTCTGCGGCGGGCGCGTCGGGTCGTCGCCGGGGTAGTAGTTCATCGGCACGTTGATCGGCTTGCCCCGGGCGATGTCGCGATCATACTCGTTTTTCAGCGTGTGTGAATCGTATTCGAAATGGTTGAAGATATAGAGCGCGCGGTGGGCCGGGTCCTCGACCAGGCAGGGGCCGGTCTCGCCCGCGCCCAGCAGGGTGACAAGGCCGGGATCCGCGTCCACATCCTCCTGGGCGATCTCGGTCCAGCGGCTCACGGGGATCACGAAGCGGTCGGAAAAGCCGCGCAGATAGGGCGAGGCGGGGGCGAGGTTCTTTTGCGGATAGCAGCCGAAGGCCTTGGCCGGCAGCAGGCGCTTGTCGATGCCGTTGAAGTGGTACAGCATCGCCATGCCGCCCCAGCAGACGCCGAAGGTCATGTGCACATTGGAGCGCGACCAGTCCATGATCTCGCGCATCTCGTCCCAATAGGTGACCTCCTCGTAAGGCAGGTGCTCGATCGGCGCGCCGGTGATGATGAGGCCGTCGAATTTCTGCCCCTTGATGGCCTGAAACGGCTGGTAATGGGCGCCGATATGGGCCTGGGAGGTGGTCTTGGAGATATGCTCGGTGGGGCGCACGAGGGTGAGCTCCACCTGCAGGGGCGTGGCGCCGATCAGCCGGGCGAACTGGGTCTCGGTCTCGATCTTCTTGGGCATCAGGTTCAGAAGCGCGATGCGCATGGGCCGGATGTCCTGGCGCGCGGCCTGGTCCTCGCGCATCACCATCACGCCTTCGCGCTTGAGCACGTCGGCGGCGGGCAGGGAGGCGGGGATCTTGATGGGCATTTTCGGCTCCTGGGCTCCGGTCAGCGGGTGCGCTCAAGCGCGGTGGCGATGAGGGCGTCGAACCCCTCTGCGTCCTGCACCGCGGCCACCTCTTCGGCACTCACCGTGACCCCATGGCGGGCCATGGCGCGATAGAGCGGCTGGCGGTGGGAAAGCGCTTGGCGGTAGGCGTGGCGGATGAAGTCATCCGGGTCAACTTCGCCTTCCAACAGGTTGTTTTCGCGCAGATATTCGCTCCAAACCCGGTCAAGGAAATCGGGCTGGTAGGCCATCGGCTTGGGGGCGCGGTCAAAGCGGCGGATCAGCTCTTCGGTATGCGCCTCGCTGCCCTCGATCCAGACCAGCAGGCAATGGCGGGAAAGCTCGGCCAGAAGCGCATCATCGGCGCCGGCCGCAGGGTCGATCCACTCGCAGATCGAGCCGCCGGTATCGCAGACGAAATGCGGATAGCCATAGATATCCCCGGCCCGGTCGATGAAACGCGCCGTATCCATCAGCGCGGCGATTTCGGCCTCGCGAAACTGCGCCTGCCGGCGGCGGTATTCCTCGATCGGCAGGCCGCCCTTTGCCGGGTCGCCGGGCTTGCCGAGATAGCTGGAGACCGGGGCGAGATTGTCGAAGGTGATGTTGGAGGCGATATGGATGGAATCGCTCAGCAGCAGATCGCGCAGGAACGGGTTCTTCATCGCCTCGCGCTTGGCGTTGTCGGCGATGTATTCGCCCATGTAGCGGGTGCCGATGCGGTAGTCCACCGAATAGTGAAACCAGTCGCCGGTGCGGCGCAACATGTTGGAAAGGTGGGTCTTTCCCAGCCCCGACATGCCAAAGAGCAGCACCCGCTTGTGGGGCGCCGCGTGCCATTCCCGTGCAGTCGAATACAGCATGACCTGCCCCGTGACCTGCCCCTTTTACCGCGCCGCAGGGTACGGTGTCGGGGCAGGGGGGTCAAACACTATTGGCGGGCGTCCGGCAGCGCTGCCATGCGCTGAGCGGTCGCTGGCGGCAATGGCAGAGCCGGGCGGCGGTGTCAGGAATGCGTGCCCCTGGGCGCGCTGCCCTTGACCAGCAGCGATTCCGCCATCAGCGCGATCAGCAGTTCCACATGGCGGGCGACCGAATATCCGGCGGCGCCGGTCTTGCGCCTGGATTCGGCCTCGGCCTCGGCTTCGAGCAGGCTGGTGAGCGCGCGGGCGGGCGGCGGCGGGGAGACCACGCGCATCAGCCGCTTCAGGTCGCGGTCGCGGTTGTAATCGGCGAGCCCGAAGCGGGCGGCGCGGATCAGCAGGCGCGGGCGGCGCAGGGATTTGAGGGCTTTCAGGGCGGTTTCGGTTTGCGACATCGGGACCTCCATGGTGATTCCCTGCACGATTGCACAACCTGAGGGAGTGTTGCGTGAAACTGTCGGGGGGCGTACGCAGGTTTGGGATTTTATCCACAAAATGGAAACAAAGATTGGAATAAGCCGAAATAATTAACTTTTCGGTAACCTTTGCTGTGGATAAGTTGACATTGGATTAACAACCACGGGTTGTGCATTGCCAGTCCACTCCTGGTCGCACCCCGTAACCACGAGGGGGATGGTATGGAACATGCAACCTCTTGCCTGCGCACAGGCCGGGACATGCCCGAGTGGGTATCGGAGGAGGTGCTCCTGTACCTGGACCATGTGGAGGGGGGGCAGTCGATCCGTGCCCTGGCCCGCAGGGCCGGGGTCCATGCGTCAACGATTCTGCGCAGGGTTCGCAAGACCGAATCCCGCCGCGACGACCCGCTGGTGGACCGCGCCCTCCTGCAACTGGGCGGGCTGATGCGCCGGCAGCGGGACGAAAGCGGCGCTCTACAGGAGACGCAGCCCGAGATGAGAGAGCTTCCCCAGGATGAAAAGACCCTGCACCGCGATGCCAGCCGGATCCTGCGCGCATTGATGCTGGAAGGCGCGGTTCTGGCGGTGGTGCCGGAGGTGGAAACCGCGGTGGTGGTGGTCGAAAGCGCCGATGGCCGCCCACGCCAGGTGGCCGCCGTGGCGCGCCGCGTGGCCGAGGCCATGGCGCTTCAGGGCTGGATCGAGAAGGCACGCGAGGGGCGGGTGGTGCGCTACCGCATCTCGGCCGCCGGGCGGCGCAAGCTGCGCGAATTGCTGGCCGAGGCCGAAAGCGCCAATGCCGCGGCGATGGGCGACGACCGGGTGGCGGCCCATGCCGATGGCATACCCCGCAGCGCCGACCTCCACAGCCTGCACGCGGTTCGGCGCAAGCGGCGCCCGGCCGGTGCCGACAGCCCGCTGCAGGTGCTGGCCCGGCGGCGCGACAAGTCCGGCGCGCCCTATCTGTCGCCAGAGCTGCTGCGGGTGGCCGAGCGTCTGCGCACGGATTACGAACTGGCGCGCCTCGAAGGCCCGCTGGGCGAGGACTGGCAGTCGATCACCGGCGCCGAGGCCAGCGCTGTGGCGCAGGGCGGCGATACGGGAGGCAGAGATACGGGAGGCAGCGAAACGGGAGCCGGGGCGGCGACCGCCCGCCAGCGCCTGCACGCGGCACTGCGCTTTCTCGGCCCGGAGCTCGGCGACATGGCGCTGATGACCTGCTGCCTGCAACGGGGCATGGAAGAGGCCGAGAAGCAGCTTCACATGCCGGCGCGGGCGGGCAAATATGTGCTTCGCATCGCGCTCAACATGTTGCTGCGCCATTATGGCAAGGCGGCGCAAGATGAGAACGATCTGATATACTAGGCTCAGGACCCATCAATCCCGCGCTCACAGCGGTGCAGGCGCGAAATATCAGGGGTTTTTTGCCCGCCGGACAGGGTGGGTCCCCTTTCCAAGGGCAAAAGGCCCCTGAGATGAAGCGCCTGCGCCGCCCGCAGGGCTCAGGCGGATTTGCTCCCTGACTGCGTTGCAAGATCTTGAAATAGATTACTATTCCTGCGGTCTTGCGCCTGTTCAGGAAACAAATCCGCCGGACTGTGAGCGCGGGATTGATGGGTCCTGAGCCTAGAACTTCAGGATAACAGACAGAACAATCAGGATCATCAGCAGCGTGGGAACCTCGTTCATCAGCCTGTAGCTGCGGCCGGAACGCGAATTGCGCCCCTCGGCAAAGTCGAGCCGGCGCAGATACAGCCAGTAGTGCATCCAGGTCATGCCCAGGACCGACACCGCCTTGACCCAGGGCCAGAACATCCCCCAATCGACGATCCCGGGAGTAAAGACCATCACCAGCCCGAACAGCCAGGTCGAAATCATCGCCGGACGCATGATCAGCCTTTGAAGCTTCAGCTCCATCTTCTGAAAGAGAAGATCCGTTTCACTGCCTGTCTCGACTTCTTCCGCATGATAGACAAACAGACGTGGCAGATAGAAAAGCCCTGCCATCCATGACAGGACGGACATGATATGCAGGGCCTTTGCCCATGGATAAAACCAGGTCAGAAAATCAGCCATTTCGCTCCCTTTTCGCCCTGAATAAAGAAAAAGAAAGAAGAAGAAAATGTGGTTGATTCAGGGCTTGTGGATTATGTGGATTGACAAATCATCCTGAGATATATCCATATCGCAGCTTGGTGGAAAATATTTTCCACATGGGTGGAAAAGAATATAAATCATTATTTTTCAAGATATTAGAGTATATCTTTCTGTGGAAAAACCGAGGATGGATGATATCACGTCAGCATGTGGGTGAATAGGGCACAATTACCAACATGGGACAAAACTTCCCGAGACATCTGTAAAATGCACCCGATCTGTGAAAATGTCTGCCTGAGTCATTTTCGCCCAGTATCCCACACCGGAACAAACACGAATTTTCCACAGGTACATACATGAAACAGCCTCTCATTCTGGCTTCCGGCTCGGAAATCCGCGCCAGGCTTCTGCGCTCGGCGCGGCTTGATTTCGAGGTGGTCCCTGCCTCGGTCGATGAGCGCGCCATTCAGCAGGAGATGCAAGCCGCCGGCGCCGAGCCGATACAGGTGGCTGAAGCTCTCGCCGCGGAAAAGGCCGGAGAAGTGGCCGCGGCCCGGAGTGATACTCTGGTCCTCGGATGCGATCAGGTGGCGGCGCTGGGCCGAGAAATCCTGACCAAGCCCCGGGACAAGGCGCACGCCCGCGCCCAGCTGCGCGCCCTCTCGGGAAAGGAGCACAGGCTGTATTCCGCCGCCACGCTTTATCGGGACGGTGTCCGTATCTGGCACCATGTCGGAGAGGTAAGGATGCGGATGCACGAGCTTTCGGACAGCTATATCGACAGCTATCTTGAGCGAAACTGGCACTCCATCGGCCATGCGGTCGGCTGCTACAAGCTCGAGGAAGAGGGCGTGCGGCTGTTTTCTGCCGTGGAGGGGGATTATTTTCATGTGTTGGGTTTGCCCCTGATCGAACTGCTGACATATTTACGGGACCAGGGAGAGATAGAATGATCAGCGAGGAAGCAAGGATACCTCTTGCCGGGGTGATCGGGCATCCGATCGAGCACAGCAAATCTCCGCTGCTCCATGCCCATTGGCTGAAAGCGCTCGGGTTGCCCGGCCATTACGTCCCCATGCGGGTGGAGCGCAACGATCTGAAAACGGTTCTGCGGACCTTGCCCAAGGCCGGGTTTGTCGGGGTGAATGTCACCATTCCGCACAAGGAATACGTGCTGGAGCTCGCCGATCTGGTCACCGACCGGGCAGCGCTGATCGGTGCGGCCAATACGCTTATCTTCCGCAAGGACGGCAAGATCCATGCCGATAACACCGACGGCTACGGTTTCATCGAAAACCTCCGCCACGGCGCGCCGGGATGGAACCCTGTCGCGGGGCCTGCGGCGGTCTTTGGTGCCGGGGGCGCGGCGCGGGCCGTGGTGGCCTCTCTGCTCGAAGTGGGCGTGCGCGAGATCCGCATATCGAACCGCACCCGGACCCGCGCCGATGCCCTGCGCGCCGATTTCGGCTCCAGGCTTGTCGTTCATGACTGGGTGCAGGCGGGAAACATGCTCGAAGGCGCCGCGACCGTGGTCAACACCACCTCGCTGGGCATGGTCGGCAAGCCCGCATTCCGCGTGCCGCTGGATGGCCTCAGCCCCGGCGCCGTGGTGACCGATCTGGTCTATACGCCGCTGATCACACCGTTTCTCGAAACCGCGGCGCAGATGGGCTGTATCACCGTGGACGGGCTGGGGATGCTGCTGCACCAGGCCACGCCGGGCTTTGAGCGCTGGTTCGGCAAGCGCCCGCCGGTGGACGAAGCAGCGCGCGCGGCGGTGCTGGATTCGTGAGCAGCCGGCCTTTCCTGATCGGGCTCACCGGCTCCATGGGCATGGGCAAGAGCACCACGGCGCAGATGTTTCGCGACGAGGGGATCCCGGTATGGGATGCCGATGCTGCTGTCCACCGCCTGTATGCAAGGGGCGGCGCTGCCGTGGCGCCGATTGCCCGGATATATCCTGACGCGCTGGTGGACGGTGCCGTGGACCGCGCCAGGCTGAAGGAGCGGATCGCGCAGGACCCCGGCGCCCTTGCCAGGATCGAAGCCGTGGTGCATCCCTTGCTTGCCAGGGACAGAGAAGCTTTTCTGGCTGGATTGGAGACTGATATAGCCGTGCTTGACTTCCCGCTCCTGCTGGAAACGGGCGCCGATCGGCTGGTGGACATGGTACTGGTCGTGTCCGTACCCGAAGATGTGCAGAAGCAGCGTATTCTTGCGCGAGGGACCATGGATTCGGCCATGTTAGAGACCATATTGTCCAGGCAGATGCCGGACAGCGAAAAGCGCGCCCGCGCCGATGTGGTGATCGAGACGAGAGATATGAAAACAGCCCGCCGCGCCGTGCGGGAACTCTTGAGAGAGATACGGGAAAATGCGTGAGATCGTGCTGGATACGGAGACCACCGGGCTGGACCCGGAGAGCGGGGACCGGATCGTGGAGATCGGCGCGGTCGAGCTTGTCAACCACATGCCCACCGGGCGCACCTATCACCAGTATATCAACCCGGAGCGCACCATGCCGCAGGAGGCGTTCGAGGTGCACGGTCTGAGCGACGAATTCCTTGCCGACAAGCCGAAATTTGCGGCTATCGCCGGGGAATTCATGGAGTTCATCGGCGATTCGCGCTTGGTGATCCACAATGCCGCCTTTGACATGAAATTTCTCAACGCCGAGCTTAAATGGGCCGGTTACGCGCCCCTGCCCTGGGAGCGGGCGCTGGACACGCTGGCGCTTGCGCGCAAGAAATTTCCCGGCGCGCCGGCTTCGCTCGATGCTTTATGCCGGCGCTTCGGTATCGACAATTCGAGCCGCACCCTGCACGGGGCCCTTCTGGACAGCGAGATACTGGCCGAGGTCTATCTGGAACTGATCGGCGGACGCCAGCCCGACCTGGTGCTGAGCGAGCGCCGCGTCGTGGCGGATGCCGTCAGCACGGACGACGACTGGCGCCCGACGCCACGGCCAGCGAAGCTGCCACCGCGCCTGACGCCGCAAGAGGCCGAGGCACATGCGGCCTTTGTCGAAACCCTGGGTGAGGATGCGCTGTGGCGCAAATTCAGCTAGCGGGCGCCTGGCCCCCCTCGCCCGCGGCGGCACGCCGGGCGATTTCCTGCCGGTAGAGCGCGAGGAAATCCACCGTGTCGAGATTGAGCGGCGGAAAGCCCCCGTCGCGGGTGATGTCCGAGACGATGCGGCGCACGAAGGGGAAGATCATCCGCGGACATTCGATCATCAGGAAGGGGTGCAACTGCTCTTCCGGCACGTTTTCCACATGAAAGATGCCGCCATATTCCAGCTCCAGCAGGAACAGCGGCTCGCCGCCCTCCTGGTTCTTCGAGTTGATCTTGAACTTGGTGATCACCTCGAACTGGTGCTCGGCGCTGCGCTTCTTGGCGTCCAGCGCCACTTCGACATTGATGGCGGGCTTTACCTCGCCCTCGACACCCTTCTGCACCAGCGCGTTTTCAAAGGAAAGATCGCGGATGAACTGGCCCAGAACGCTCATCCTGGGTTGCGCCGGTGCGCCGGCTGCGGCGCCGTTTTCGTTGGGGGTGGCTTCGTCGGCCATTGGAAAACTCCTGTAACATGTGCTTCGCGCCGTGCTTAGCAGAGCGGTGCGCGGGGCTCAATGGCGGGTAAGACCGGCCGGCGGGTGGGTCGGGCCCCTGTCCGGCGTGACCTCGGTGAATTCGGCGTCAACAATGTCGTCGCCACCGCCATTCCAGGTCTCGCGCACCCCGCAGCGCGGCCCGTCTTCCGGGCGCATCCGGGCGGCGGTGAAGCTGGCGATATGCACCTTGCCGCGCAGGTAGCGGAAAACCGCCCGGCGAACGGGGGGAAACAGCAGCAGAAAGCCGACCGTATCGGTAAAGAAGCCGGGGGTCAGCAGAAGTGCGCCGGAAAACAGGATCATCGCCCCATGTGCCAGCGGCTCGCTCGGGTCTTCGAGCGCGTTGAACCGCTGCTGCATTTCCCGCAGCGCATTCGCCCCCTGCACCCGTATCATCGCGGTGCCGACAATGGCGGTGACGACGACGATCGCCAGGGTGGGCCAGAGGCCGATCGCCCCGCCGATCTGGATGAACAGGGCGATTTCGATGATCGGAACCGCGACGAAAAGCGCAAAAAGCCACATGGCACCCTCTGGATTGTTCGCGGGCGTGGACTTGATAACGCCCCTCCTCTACATATGTGCCTGTTGCGCAGTTTTCCATCCCGCGTCTGAAACGAGGTCCAAATGAACTCACCCTTCCTGCAGCTTCTGGTGCTTGCCGGCATAGCGATCTTTCTGATTCTGAAGCTCAGGAGCGTGCTGGGCACGCGCGAAGGCTTCGAAAAGCCGGTAATCGCCCAGAGGTCGGCCCGTCCGGTCGCCGATGGCGGGCACCTCAAGGTGATTGAGGGGGGGCCGGATGCGGATATCGTGGACCATGTGCCTGCCGACAGCCCCGCGGCCAGGGCCCTGGCCGAGATGAAGGCGGTGGACGGGAACTTTACCGTCAGCGATTTTCTCGCCGGGGCGCGGGGGGCATATGAGATGATCCTGATGGCCTTCGAGGCGGGGGAGCTCGAGCGGATCAGGCCGTTTCTTTCGCGGGACGTTTACGAGAGCTTTGCCGCCGCGGTGGAGGCGCGCGAAAAGCAGGGGCTGACGGTCGAGGCGAAATTCATCGGTGTGCGGGAGCTGAAGCTGGTCGATGCCGAGTTTGATCCCGAGACGCGCGAAGCCGAACTGACCGTGCGCTTCGTCGGCGAACTCACGTCGGTGGTGCGCGACAAGGCCGGCGAGATCGTCGAGGGCAACCCCAACGAGGTCAAGCGGCAGAAGGATGTCTGGACCTTTGCCCGGATCATGGGTTCGGATGACCCCAACTGGCAGCTTGTCGCCACCGGAGGCTAGGCGGTGCTGCGCGCCGTGCTGATCTGTCTCGCCGTCCTGGTCGGACAGGGGGCCTGCGCGGGGCTGGACGAGGCGGAAATCTCGATCCTTTCCTTCGACGATCTGCGTGGCTGGCAAGAGGACGACCATGACGAGGCGCTTGCGGTATTCCTCAATACCTGTGCCGCGCTCGACGATCCGCAATGGCGCCCGATCTGCAGGCTGGCCGAGGGGCAGAAGAGCGCCCGCACCTTTTTCGAGCTGTTTTTCGTGCCGGTGCTGATCGAAGACGGCAGGGAGCCGCTGTTCACCGCCTATTTCGAACCGGTGCTGAATGGCGCGCGGCGGCCGGGCGGGAAGTATCTTTATCCGGTGCATTCCCGCCCGCCTGGCCTGCGGCGCGGAGAGGCCTGGCTGACCCGGCGCCAGATTTTCGAAAGCGGGGCGCTGGACGGGCTGGAAATCGCCTGGGTGGCTGACCCGGTGGCGCTGCAATTCATGCAGATACAGGGCTCGGGCCGCATCCGTCTGCGCGATGGCAGCGAGATCCGGCTTGGCTATGCGGGCTCGAACGGCCACCGCTTCCGCTCGCTGGGCGATGCGCTGGTGCGCCGGGGCATTTATGACCGCAGTCAGGTATCGGCGGCGGTGATCAGCGCCTGGGTGCGGCGCAATCCTGTCGAGGGGGCCGAACTGCTCCTGAGCAACCCGAACTACGTCTTTTTCCGCGTGATCGGCCGGGTGCCGGCGGGGACCGGCCCGCTCGGTGCCATGAACCGGCCGATCACATCGCTGCGTTCGCTGGCGGTCGATCCGCAATATGTGCCGCTCGGCGCGCCGGTCTGGCTGGAAAAGGGCGGGGCCGAGCCTTTTGCCCGACTGATGGTGGCGCAGGATACCGGCTCGCGGATAAAGGGCGCGCAGCGGGCCGATATCTTCATGGGCACCGGCGAAGAGGCCGGCAGGCGCGCCGCGAAAATCCACGACCCGGGGCGCATGGTGCTGCTGCTGCCGATCCAGCAGGCCTATGCGCTGGCGCCGGAAGGCTGAGCCATGCGCAAGCCCCGCCATCTCAGCCCCGAAGAGCGCGCCCTGTGGGAGCGCGTGGCCAGCCAGGCCGAGCGCCTTCACCCGGCGCGCAGGGCAGAAATGCCGGTGAGGAAGACGATCGGGAAAACGGTGAAAAAAGTCTCTGATCCTGCCCAATCACGCTCTATCACTGCCTTCCGAATTGGCGAGAAGGCAATGAGCACAGCCCCCGCCCCGAGAGAAAAGCCCGCGCGCCCCGCCATGGATCACAAGGCCTTTCGCAAGATGAAACGGGGCAAGCTTGCCCCCGAAGCCCGGCTCGACCTGCACGGCCATACGCTGGAGCAGGCGCATCCACGGCTTGCCGGCTTCATCGAGAACAGCGCCCGGCGGGGATTGCGCCTGGTGCTGGTGATTACCGGCAAGGGGCGCAGCCGGCGGGGCGACGGTCTCTTTCAGTCGCAGCCCGGGGTGCTGCGCCGGCAGGTGCCGCATTGGCTTCAGGCCATGCCCGCGGTGCTGCAGGTGGCCGAAGCCAGCCGCAAACATGGCGGCGAAGGTGCGCTCTATGTTTACCTGCGCCGGCGACGGAGTTGATCCGCCGATACGTTGGCACTACACCGGAAGGACAAGCCACAAAGGCGCTGGCAGTGCGAGGAGCAGTAACATGGGCAAACCCCTGACCGAAGTATCCGAAAACACCTGGAGCTTTTTGCGTGACGCGATGATCACGCCCACGGGCTTTCGCGAATACGATGCGCGCTGGCAGTTTCCGGGCGAGATCAACCTGCCCGGCATTACCGCCCTCGGGCTCGGCCTCGGCACCCAGATGCACCGGCGCGGGATCGAGCCCGTGATTGCGGTGGGCAACGATTACCGAGATTATTCGCTCAGCGTGAAAAACGCCCTGATCCTCGGCCTCATGCAGGCGGGCGTGCGGGTCAAGGATATCGGTCCGGCACTCAGCCCCATGGCCTATTTCGCCCAGTTCCACCTCGACACACCAGCCGTGGCAATGGTGACCGCCAGCCACAACCCAAATGGCTGGACTGGGGTCAAGATGGGCTTCGAGCGACCCCTGACCCATGGGCCCGAAGAAATGGCCGAGCTGCGCGACATCGTGCTGGGCGGCGAGGGCGAGCCGCGCCCCGGTGGCGGCTACGAATTCGTGGACGGGGTGCGCGAGGCCTATCTGGATGACCTCGTGGGCGATTTTCGCATGTCGCGCCCGCTCAAGGTGGTTTGCGCCACCGGCAACGGCACCGCAAGCGCCTTTGCCCCGGAGCTTTTCGAGCGCATGGGGGTGGAGGTGGTGCCGCTTCACACAGAGCTTGACTACACCTTCCCCAATTACAACCCGAACCCGGAAGACATGCACATGCTCCATGACATGGCGGCAGCCGTGCGCGCCTCGGGCGCCGATCTCGCCATGGGGTTCGATGGCGATGGCGACCGCTGCGGGGTGGTGGATGACGAGGGCGAGGAGATATTCGCCGACAAGATGGGCGTGATCCTGGCCCGCGACTTCGCCCGCCTGCATCCGGGGGCGACCTTTGTGGCCGATGTGAAGAGCACCGGGCTGTTTGCTTCTGACCCGGAACTGAAGGCGCTGGGCGCAAAGGCGGACTATTGGAAGACCGGCCACAGCCACATGAAGCGCCGGGTCAAGGATATCGGCGCGCTGGCCGGATTCGAGAAATCGGGGCACTATTTCCTCGCCGAGCCGATCGGGCGCGGCTATGATTGCGGCCTGCGCGTTGCGGTGGAGATCTGCAAGATGATGGACCGCCACCCGGACAAGAAGATGTCGGACCTCTACAAGGCCCTGCCCCGGACGTTCTCCAGCCCCACCATGTCGCCCTATTGCGCCGACGGGGTGAAATATGAGGTGCTGGCGCGGCTGGTGGAGAAGCTCGAGAAGCTGGGGGCCGAGGGCGGCAGCCTTGGCGGGCAGAAGATCGCCGAGGTGATCACGGTGAACGGTGCCCGGGTAATGCTGGAAAATGGCGGCTGGGGGCTGGTGCGTGCGTCAAGCAACACGCCGAATTTGGTGGTGGTGTGCGAAAGCCCGGAGAGCGAGGAGGAGCTGAGGGCGATCTTTGCCGATCTCGATGCGGTGATTCGCACCGAGCGGGAAGTGGGCGATTACGATCAGACGCTGTGACAGAGGGATTTCGCCGGCTGCCGCCGGCGACCGGCCGGGGGGCGCTGCCCCCCGAACCCCCCGGAGTACTTCTGGAAAGATGAAAGGGTTACAGGACGTAGCGGCTGAGATCAGTGGATTTGGCAAGCTCGCCGAGATTTTCCTGCACAAAGCCCTCGTCTACCGTGACCTTTTCACCGGAGCGGTCGGGGGCGGTGAAGCCGAGCTCCTCGAACACCCGCTCCATTACCGTGTAAAGCCGGCGCGCACCGATATTTTCGACGCTCCGGTTGACCTCGGCGGCGATTTCGGCAAGCGCCCTGATACCGTCTTCGGTAAAGGTGACGGTGACGCCTTCAGTGCCCATGAGGGCGGTGTATTGGCGGGTGAGGGAATTGTCGGTCTCGGTGAGGATGCGCACGAAGTCGTCAACGGTGAGCGCCCTGAGCTCGACCCGGATCGGCAGGCGGCCCTGTAGCTCGGGCAGGAGGTCCGAGGGCTTGGCCACATGGAAGGCGCCCGAGGCGATGAACAGGATGTGGTCGGTCTTGATCGGCCCGTGTTTGGTGGAAACCGTGGTGCCCTCGATCAGCGGCAGCAGGTCGCGCTGCACGCCCTCGCGCGAAACATCGGCGCCGCGGGCATCGGCGCGGGCGCAGACCTTGTCGATCTCGTCGAGGAAAACGATGCCGTTCTGCTCCACCGCTTCCAGCGCGGCGCGGGTGACGGCCTCGTCGTCCAGGAGCTTGTCGGCCTCTTCGCCGATCAGAACGTCATAGCTGTCGGCCACCCGCATCTTGCGCCGCACCGTGCGCCCGCCGAAGGCCTTGCCGAAGATCGCGCCGAGATCCATCACCCCCATCGAGGCACCGGGCTGGCCGGGAATGTCGAAGGTAGGCATGGGGTTCGAGGTGTCAACCAGATCGAGCTCGATCTCCTGATCGGCCAGCTCGCCCGCGCGCAGCTTCTTGCGAAACATCTCGCGGGTGGCCTCGCGGGCGTCGCTGCCGGCGATGGCTTCGATCACCCGATCCTCGGCGGCGCGCTCGGCGCGGGCCCTGACCTCTTCGCGCATCCGGGCGCGGGTCTGCAGAATCGCCGAATCCACCAGGTCGCGGATGATCTGCTCCACATCGCGGCCCACATAGCCGACCTCGGTGAACTTGGTGGCCTCGACCTTGATGAAAGGCGCGTTGGCGAGGCGGGCCAGGCGGCGGCTGATCTCGGTCTTGCCCACGCCGGTGGGGCCGATCATCAGGATATTCTTGGGATAGACCTCCTCGCGCAGGTCGGCGGGCAGCTGCTTGCGCCGCCAGCGGTTGCGCAGCGCCACGGCCACGGCGCGCTTGGCATCGCGCTGGCCGATGATGAAGCGGTCCAGCTCCGAGACGATCTCGCGGGGGGTGAGGTCGGTCATTTGGCGATTTTCTCCACGGTCAGATTGCCGTTGGTATAGACACAGATATCGGCCGCGATCTTCATGGCGCGCCGGGCGATCTGCTCGGCGTTGCGGTGACCGTTCATCATCGCGCGGGCGGCGGCGAGCGCGTAATTGCCGCCCGAGCCGATTGCGGCCACGTCATGCTCGGGCTCGAGCACGTCGCCGGCGCCGGTGATGACGTACAGCTCGGCCCCGTCGGTGACGATCAGCATGGCTTCGAGCTTTTGCAGGTATTTGTCGGTGCGCCAGTCCTTGGCAAGCTCCACGCAGGCGCGCTGCAGCTGGCCCGGCGTGGCCTCAAGCTTGGCCTCGAGCCGCTCGAGCAGGGTAAAGGCATCGGCGGTGGAGCCGGCAAAGCCCACTACCACCTCCTGCCCGCCGGGGCTGAGGCGGCGCACCTTGCGCGCCGTGCCCTTGATCACCGTCTGGCCGAGGCTCACCTGCCCGTCGCCGGCCACCGCCACCTCGCCATCCTTGCGCACGGCGATGATCGTGGTGCCGTGCCAGCCGGGGAAATCGGTCTCGCTCATGCTGCCCTCCTTTGACCTGCGCATATATGGCGTCAGCCGCGCGCCCTTACAACCGCTTTGGCTTGTTTCGGCCGGTGGGCGCAGGTAGGCTCGCCCCATGTCGGTGGCGCGCATCCTCAGAATCTATCTGGAAAAGGCCGAAGTCGAGCGGGCGCGGGACGGCAGTTACAACCTGATGAACCGGATCAAGTCGGCCTTCGAGTGGCAGGGCTTCCGGGTCGAATTTGTGCGAAACACGCTGGAACAGAGACTGAAAAGCGCCGGGCGCAGGGGCTACAGTCTTTTCTTCATGCAGGACCCGTTTCACGACCGGGCGCTTAATCTGCGCCTGGCTTACTACTTCCCCTTCTGGCGGATCGAAAACACGAACGAGCGCTGGGCGTTTGATGTGGCGCGGAAAACCTTTGATCCGGCAGGATTAGAGACTGATATCGCCCGAAAATGGGCGAACAGGTGGCGCGGATTTCTGTTCAGAGGCAAGGCCGCTGGTCCCGTGCGTGAAGGCGTGGTTTACGTCCCTCTGCAGGGGCGGCTTCTGGAGCGGCGCAGCTTTCAGCATGCTTCGCCGGTGGAGATGATCGAGACAGTTCTGGCACAGGACAAACACCGAAAGGTTGTACTGGGCCTGCATCCGAAAGAAGCGTATTCAGAGACTGAATTGGCAGCGTTAGAGACACTTTCGGGAAAGAACGCGCGACTGTCCATCGCCCGGGGCGGCATGGAAGAGGCCTTGCGAACTTGTGACTATGTGGTGACGGAAAACTCTTCTGTCGCGCTGTCGGGCATGTTCTTCCACAAGCCGGCGATCCTGTTTGCCAAGGTTGACTTTCACCACATTGCGCTCAATGTCGCCCAGATCGGGGCAGAGGAGGCCTTTGCGCGGGTGGCGGCGTGGCAACCGGATTTCGACACTTACCTGTACTGGTTCATCGCGCTCAATTCGATCAAGGCCGATACCGAGGATGCAGAGGCGCAGATACTGGCGGCGGTGCGCAGGCATGGCTGGCAGATCTAGCCGGAGGATCAGGGGAGAAAAGCAAATGGCAGAACAAGAGAAGCCGGCACAGGGACCGCTGGCCGGGATCCGGGTGCTGGACCTGTCGCGCATCCTCGCGGCCCCCTTTGCCACCCAGTATCTCGGCGATCTCGGCGCCGATGTCATCAAGGTCGAGCGTCCCGGTCGGGGCGACGACACCCGCGCCTGGGGGCCGCCCTTTGTGCCGGGCGAAGACGGCAAGCCCACCGGCGAAAGCGCCTATTACCTCTCGGCCAACCGCAACAAGCGATCCATAACCATCGACATGGCCGATCCGAAGGGCGCCGAGACCATCCGCCGGCTGGCGGCGAAATGCGATGTGCTGGTGGAGAATTTCAAGGTCGGGGGGCTCGCGAAATACGGGCTCGACTACGAATCGATCCGGGCGGTGAACCCGTCGATCGTCTATCTTTCGATCACCGGCTTCGGCCAGACCGGCCCCAATGCCCACCGCCCCGGCTATGACCTGCTGGCGCAAGGCGCGGGGGGCATCATGAGCCTCACCGGCGAGCCGGAGGGCGAGCCGATGAAGGTGGGCGTGGGCATCGCCGACATCATGTGCGGCATGTATGGGGTGAGCGCGCTGCTGGCCGCACTTCTGCATCGCGAGCGCACCGGCGAAGGGCAGCATATCGACGTGGCGCTGCTGGATACGCAGGTGTCCTGGCTGGTGAACGAGGGGGTAAATTACCTGCTCTCCGGCGAGGCGCCGAAGCGGCGCGGCAACCAGCACCCCAATATCGTGCCGTATCAGGTGTTCGAATGCGCGGACGGGCACGCCATCGTCGCGGTGGGCAACGACGCGCAATTCGCCCGCTTTGCCGAGCTGATCGGCCTGCCGGAGCTGGCCGAGGACCCGCGCTTCATCAGGAACAGCGACAGGCTGGCGCATCGCGAAGCCCTGATCCCGCTGCTTGCGGCCCGGCTCAGGGAAATGCCCAAGGGCGAGCTTGTTGCCGGCATGGAGCGCGTGGGCGTGCCGGGGGGGGAGATCAATACCATCCCCGAAGTCTTTGCCAGCCCGCAGGTCGCGGCGCGCGGGATGAAAATCGCCATGGACTACCCCGGCAGCGCCGCGGGCAAGGTCGATCTGATCGGCAACCCGGTCAAATTCAGCCGCACTCCGGTCAGCTACCGCCGCCCCCCGCCGCGCTGTGGCGAGCACACCGACGAAATCCTGCGGGAGCTTCTGGGCGAGGAGTAAGGCTTGCGAGGCGGATCGTGCATACCTGCCTGGGACCCTCCGGGGTGGGAACGCTTCAATCCCGCCCCCGAGAAACGGAATATTCAGGGTTCACAAGTGTGAAAACCGTGCTACCATTCGGCTTTGTACCGACTTGACCGTTTCGGATTCACCGGAGGTTGTATAAATCCGAAACAGCAAACTTCAATCAGGGAGAAAAAGATGAAATTCAGCAAGATCGCAGCCTTGACCGCATCGCTGGTCCTGGGGGCCTCGGGCGCCATTGCCGGCGGAGATCAGTTCATCTCGATCGGCACCGGCGGCGTTACCGGCGTGTATTATCCGACCGGTGGCGCCATCTGCCGCCTGGTCAACAAGATGCGCAAGGAGACCGGCATCCGCTGCTCGGCCGAATCCACCGGCGGTTCGATCTACAACATCAACACCATCCGCTCCGGCGAGCTGGAATTCGGCATCGCCCAGTCCGACTGGCAGTATCATGCCTATAACGGCACGTCGAAGTTCGAGGAGCAGGGGCCGTTCGAGGATCTGCGTGCGGTGTTCTCGGTGCATCCCGAGCCGGTGACCATCCTCGCCCGCGACGACAGCGGGATCCAGAACCTTCCCGACCTGCGCGGCAAGCGGGTGAATATCGGCAACCCGGGATCGGGCACGCTGGGCACCTGGGAGGTGATCGAGCAGACCATGGGCTGGAGCCGTGACGACCTGGCGCTGGCGGCGCAGATGAAGTCCTCCGAGACTTCCGCGGCGCTCTGCGACAACAAGATCGACGCCTATTTCTGGCTGGTCGGCCACCCGTCGGCGCTGACTCAGGAATCGATCGCTTCCTGCGCCTCGCACCTGGTCAATGCCTGGACGCCGGAGATCGAGAAGCTGGTTGCCGATACGCCCTATTACCGCCGCGCGGTTATCCCCGCCGGGATGTATAACAACGAAGAAGACATCGTGACCTTCGGCGTGGGCGCCACCTTTGTCACCCGTGCCGATGTGCCGGAAGACGTGGTTTACACGGTGGTCAAGGCGGTCTTCGACAACTTCGACCAGTTCAAGAAGCTGCACCCGGCATTCGCCAACCTGAAGCCCGAGGAAATGATCCGCGACAGTCTGTCGGCGCCGCTGCATCCGGGCGCGGTCAAGTACTACAAGGAGCGCGGCTGGATGTAACCGGCCCACCACGCGAACCGGGCTGGCGGCGCCTGTCGCCAGCCTGTCAGTCAAGTACCGGCGCCGGCAGAGAATGGTCGCAACAGCGGCAGACAACAACATGGCGCAATGGCGCGGGCACGACCATGCCTCGCGCAGATACGCCAGCCCCGCAGGCGCTGAATAACAGGGAAGCCGCGCACCCCCTTGGCCGCGGTGTATCAGGGAGGAAACCATGTCCGAGACAAATGCGTCTCAAGCCGAAGGCGTGTCCAAAGCCGAAGAGCTCGCCGCCGAAGTGGAAACCGGCGCGCGCAATCCGCAGGGCTGGCAGCGCTGGCTGATTCCGGTGATCTGCTTCGTCTGGGCGCTTTACCAGCTTTACATCGCCTCGACCCTGCCTTCGGACCTCACGGTTGCCACCGGCATCAAGTTCTTCCAGTTCATCGGCAACCTCTCGATTTCGCGCAAGATCCACCTGATGTTTGCCCTGACGCTGGCGATCATGTCCTACCCGCTATGGAAAAAGGCCAGCCGCACCACGATCCCGATCTATGACTGGGCGATGATCGCGCTCGGCGCCGGCGCGATCCTCTACATGATCGTGATGGACAGCAATATCGCCAACCGCGCCGGGGATTTCTCGCACCCCCAGGTGCGCTATGACATGATCGTTGCGGTTACCGGCATCGCGATCCTCGCCATTTCCGTCTATCGCTCGCTCGGCCTGCCGCTGGTGGTGGTCGCGGGCGTGCTGATGGCCTACGCCTATATCGGCGGGGGCAATTGGGGCGGTGCTTCCTTCACCAAGGGGACCTGGCATTTCTGGATGCAGGAAGAGGGCGTGTTCGGCAAGCCGCTGGCGGTCTCGACCCAGATGATCTTCCTCTTCGTTCTGTTCGGCGCGGTGCTCGAAAAGGCCGGGGCCGGGGGCTATTTCATCAAGATCGCCTTTGCCCTGCTCGGCCACCTGCGCGGCGGCCCGGCCAAGGCGGCGGTGATCGCCTCGGGCCTTTCGGGGCTCTATTCCGGCTCCTCGATCGCCAACGTGGTGACCACCGGCACCTTTACCATCCCGCTGATGAAGCGCACGGGCTTTCCGGCCGAAAAGGCCGGCGCGGTCGAGGTCGCCGCTTCCACCAACGGCCAGCTCACCCCGCCGGTCATGGGGGCCGCGGCCTTCCTGATCGCCGAATTCACCGGGGTCGAATACACGACCCTGATCAAGCATGCGCTGGTTCCGGCGCTGGTCAGCTATATCGCGCTGGTCTATATCGTCCACCTCGAGGCCTGCAAGCTGGACCTCAAGGGCCTGCCCAGGCACCCCTCCTCCGTGACCTTCCTGCAGAAGCTCGCGGGCACCATCGGCGGCTTCATCGGTGTCGCCTTGCTGATCCTCGCGGCCAATTACGTGATGACCTGGGTCGGTCCCTACCTGCCGGGCACCAGTTTCATGGCGGCGGCCCTGCTGGCGCTGCTCGCCTACCTGGTGCTGCTGTGGCTGGCATCGCGCCGGCCTGATCTCGAGCAGGACGACCCGGAGGCGCCGATCACCGAGCTGCCCAAGGCCGGTGAGACGGCGATGACCGGGCTCTATTTCCTGCTGCCGATCCTGATCCTGCTCTGGGCCATCCTGCCGACGCCAGACAAGCTCTCGCCGGCGCTTTCGGCCTTTTATGCCTGCCTCGCGATGATCTTCATCGCCCTCACCCAGCACGCGATCAAGGGCATCTTCCGCGGCAAGCCGAATATCGGAGCCGATCTTGCCCGCGGGCTCAAGGAGACGGTTGAAGGCATGATCGCCGGCGCGCGCAACATGATCGCCATCGGCATCGCCACCTCGGCGGCGGGCATCATCGTCGGGGCGATCTCGCTCACCGGCGCCCATGCGATGGTCGGCGCGCTGGTCGAATATCTCTCTGGCGGCAACCTGCTCGTCATGCTGATCCTGGTGGCGCTGATGTCGCTGATCCTCGGCATGGGCCTGCCGACCACGGCCAACTACCTGGTGGTGTCGAGCCTGATGGCTCCGGTGATCGTGGCGCTGGGCGCCAAGTCGGGCCTGCTGGTGCCGCTGGTGGCGGTGCACCTGTTCGTGTTCTACTTCGGCATCCTTGCCGACGACACGCCGCCGGTGGGGCTTGCGGCCTATGCGGCGGCGGCGATCTCGCGGGGTGATCCGATCAAGACCGGCCTGCAGGGCTTCGGCTACGATATCCGCACCGCCCTGCTGCCGTTCCTGTTCATCTTCAACACTGATCTGCTGCTGATCGACGTGGGGCCGATGAAGGCAATCTTCGTCTTCATCATCGCGGTGATCGCCATGATGCTCTTTGCCGCCGCGACCCAGGGCTGGTTCATCACCCGCAGCCGCCTGTGGGAGACGGTGGCGCTCTTGCTGATCGCCTTCACCCTGTTCCGCCCCGGCTTCTGGCTCGACATGATCTCGCCGCCCTTCGAAGCGCGCTCCGGGGCCGAGACGATCCAGCTGCTCGAAGAACTGCCCGAGGGCGAGACCATCCGCCTCAAGCTGGTCGGGCCGGATTTCGACAACCCGGACCAGATGACCCAGACCAATATCGAGATCGAGCTTGGCGCGCCCGGCGGCAGCGGCGAGGACCGGCTGTTTGACGTGGGGATCGACGCCATGGAAGAGGATGGCAGGCTGGTCTTCAACGGCTTTGCCTGGAACTTCCCCGACGCGGCCCTGAAAAAGCGCTTCGACGACGAGTTTGACGCGCTCGACCCGGACAACCCGGTGGTGATCGAACAGATCCTGACCCGGCGCGACCGGATGCCCAAGGAGATCTTCTACATCCCGGCGCTTCTGCTTCTGGGGCTGGTCGTCCTGTTGCAGAAAGGCCGGGCCAGAAGCGTCGGTACGGCGGCAACCTGAAGGAGGAAACCATGAGCAAGACCATACTTCTGGCCGTCGATCTCAATCACGAAAGCTCCTGGCGCAAGGCCCTGCCCGAGGCGGTTGCCCTGGCGTCAGGAGGCGGCTCGCTGCATGTGCTGACAGTGATCCCTTCCTTCGGGACTTCCCTGGTCGGCTCGTTCTTCCCGTCGGATTTCGCCGACAAGGCCGAGGCCGAAGCCAGATCCGCCCTTGCCGATCTGGTCGCGCAGCAGGTGCCCGAGGAGTTGGGGGCGCAGATACGTGTCGCCCATGGCACGATCTACAAGAAGATCATCGAGGAAGCCGACAAGGTGGGCGCCGAGCTGATCGTCATGGCCGCGGCACGCTCGGAGATGCAGGATTACCTGATCGGCCCCAACGCCGCCCGGGTGGTGCGCCACGCGAGCCAGTCGGTCTATGTGGTGCGGGAGTAGGCCGCGCCCACAAGGAAAACCTGCAAGCGCCGCCCGCTCCCGGGCGGCGTTTTTCTTTGGCCGTGATTGACTTTCCCTCGGGCTTATTTTACCAATTGATAAAATTTCTTGCCTGTGGCAGGTTTCGACAAACAGACAGGGGAGGCTTCGATGTCACAAGATGCACAGGCTCCGGGCATTGCCGCCGGGCGGCTCTCGCCGGAGGAATACGCGGCCAATTTCGGCGACCTGCACCCGCCGCTGAGCGACCACGAGGCGCTGGTGGCGGCGGATCGCTGCTATTTCTGCCACGACGCCCCCTGCATGGAGGCCTGCCCGACCAGTATCGACATCCCGCTTTTCATCCGCCAGATCGCGACTCACACGCCCGAGGCGGCGGCGCGCACCATCCTGACGCAGAACATCCTCGGCGGCATGTGCGCCCGGGTCTGTCCCACCGAAACGCTGTGCGAAGAAGCCTGCGTGCGCATGACCGCGGAAGAACAGCCGGTCGAGATCGGCCGCCTGCAGCGCTATGCCACCGACCGGCTGATGGCCGCCGGCCCCCAGCCCTTCGAGCGTGCCGAGCCCACGGGCAAGCGCGTCGCCGTGGTCGGCGCCGGCCCCGCGGGCCTCAGCGCCGCGCACCGGCTGGCCATGTATGGCCATGAGGTGACGGTATACGACGCCCGCCCCAAGGCTGGCGGTCTCAACGAATTCGGCATCGCTTCCTACAAGGCGGTGGACGGCTTTGCCGCGCGCGAGGTGGAGTGGCTTCTGGGCATCGGCGGCATCACGCTCGCGCTCGGCAAGGCGCTGGGCAAGGATCTGAGCCTTGACGCGCTGGTGGAGGAATACGACGCGGTGTTCCTCGGCCTCGGCCTCACCGACACCAACAAGCTCGGCATCCCCGGCGAGGATCTCGAGGGCGTGGTGGACGCGGTGGACTGGATCGCCGACCTGCGCCAGGCCGACGACCTCGCGACCGTGCCCGTGGGCCGCAATGTGGTGGTGATCGGCGGCGGCATGACCGCGATTGATGCCGCCGTTCAGGCCAAACTGCTGGGCGCCGAGAGCGTGACGCTCGCCTATCGGCGGCGGCGCGAAGACATGCCCGCGTCTCGGTTCGAGCAGGACCTTGCCGCCGCCAAGGGGGTCTGCCTGCTGTTCAATGCGACGCCGGCGGAAATCCGCGGCGAGGGCGCCGTGGCCGAGATCGAATTCACCCGCACCGGCAGCGATGCGCGCTTCACGCTCACCGCCGATCAGGTGATGAAGGCCATCGGCCAGAAGCTCGGCGATACGCTGGGGCTCGAGACCGATGGGCGCAAGATCGCCGTGGACGGCACCGGGCGCACCTCGCGCGAAGGCGTCTGGGCCGGGGGCGACTGCGCCTCGGGCGGCGATGACCTCACCGTGACCGCCGTGGCCGAGGGCCGCGACGCCGCCGAAGATATCCACGCCACGCTGATGGGGGAGGGCTGAGACATGGCTGACCTGACAACCGACTTCCTGGGCATCAAGTCCCCGAACCCCTTCTGGCTCGCCTCCGCCCCGCCCACCGACAAGGAATACAACGTGCGCCGCGCCTATGAGGCCGGCTGGGGTGGCGTGGTCTGGAAGACCCTCGGCGAGGCGGGCCCGCCGGTGGTCAACGTCTCCGGCCCGCGCTACGGCGCCATTCACGGCCCCGACCGGCGGCTGCTGGGGCTCAACAATATCGAGCTCATCACCGACCGCCCGCTGGAAGTGAACCTTGAGGAAATCGCCCGGGTCAAGGCCGACTACCCCGACCGCGCCCTCGTCGTCTCGCTGATGGTGCCCTATGACGAAAAGGCCTGGCAGGAGATTCTCGCCCGCGTCGAAGAGACCAATGCCGACGGGGTCGAGCTCAATTTCGGCTGCCCCCACGGCATGGCCGAGCGCGGCATGGGCTCCGCCGTGGGCCAGGTGCCGGAATATGTGGAGCAGATCACCCGCTGGGTGAAAAAGCACTACCAGCGCCCCTGCATCGTCAAGCTCACGCCAAACATCACCAATATCCTCGCTCCGGCCCGAGCGGCGAAGAATGGTGGTGCCGATGCGGTGAGCCTGATCAACACGATCAACTCGATCACCTCGGTCGATCTCGACAATATGGCCCCCGAACCCACCATCGACGGCATGGGCACCCATGGCGGCTATTGCGGCCCGGCGGTCAAGCCCATCGCCATGAACATGGTCGCCGAAATCGCCCGCAGCCCCGACACGGCCTGCCTGCCGATCAGTGGCATCGGCGGCGTCACCACCTGGCGCGACGCGGCCGAATTCATGGCGCTGGGCGCGGGCAATGTGCAGGTCTGCACCGCCGCCATGACCTATGGCTTCAAGGTGGTGCAGGAGATGATCTCGGGCCTCGCCCAGTGGATGGACGAAAAGGGCTACAGGAGCACCGCCGATTTCGTCGGCGCGGCCGTGCCCAGGGTGACCGACTGGCAGAACCTCAATCTCGATTACGTCACCAAGGCCGAGATCGACCAGGACCTCTGCATCAAGTGCGGCCGCTGCTACGCCGCCTGCGAGGATACCAGCCACCAGGCCATCGCCATGAGCGAAGACCGCACCTTTACCGTCAAGGACGAGGAATGCGTGGCCTGCAACCTCTGCGTCAATGTCTGTCCGGTGGAGGGCTGCATCACCATGCGCGAACTCAAGCCCGGCGAGGTGGACCCCCGCACCGGCATGACCATCCCCGAGGACAAGCGCACCTGGCTTCAGCATCCAAACAACCCCGGTGCTGACCCGCTGGCCTGCATTGTCCGGGGTCAGTGAAGAGCGGAAAACCCCTCTTCATCTTTCCCCCAATACTCCGGGGGAGCGCGAGGGGGC